>CAZUUI010000082.1:0-8406 GCA_964622955.1 uncultured Chitinophagaceae bacterium
ATTATAGAAAGCATCTACAATTCCTACCGTAATTTCAGACAAATCTTGTTTCATATATCCTTTTACCGCTTCCCAAATAGAGGCAGGCACATACGCTCTAGATGCTGCGCTACATTTTTGACCTTGGTATTCAAAAGCACCACGAGTCAATGCCGTAGCAAAGGCTTTTACATCGCAATTTGGATGTGCAAACACAAAGTCTTTTCCACCGGTCTCTCCTACAATTCTAGGATATGTTTTATATTTATGAATATTGTCCCCTATGCTTCTCCACATATCTTGGAATACGCCTGTAGAGCCCGTAAAATGAACTCCTGCAAAATCGGGATGTGAAAAACATACCTCGCCTACTTCTTTTCCGCCCGAGAAGACCAAATTGATAACACCATCGGGCAAGCCCGCTTCCATAAATAATTTCATCAAAAAGTGTGCAGAATAAATTTGAGTATTCGCGCATTTCCATACTACAGTATTTCCCATCATTGCGGCACTTGTAGGCAAATTTCCTGCAATAGCCGTAAAATTGAACGGTGTCACCGCCAATACAAATCCTTCCAAAGGACGATATTCCATACGATTCCACATTCCATCGCCACTGATAGGTTGCTCTCTATAAATATCGGTAGCAAAATCCACATTGAAATTCAAGAAATCGATCAATTCACAAGCGGCGTCAATTTCTGCCTGAAATGCATTTTTGCTCTGCGCCAACATCGTCGCTGCCAAAATAGTATATCGATATTTATCTCGCAACAAATCGGCTGCTTTTAAGAAAATGGAAGCTCTATGCTCCCAAGACATATTTGCCCATTTTTCTTTGGCTTCCAAAGATGCTTTGATAGCTGCTTCTACGTGGCTTTTATCGCCTTTGGACGCATAGCCCAATATATGTGAATGTTCGTGTGGCGGCGTCAATTTGATTTTATCAGCGGTTGTCACTTCTTTTCCGCCTATAATCATTGGCACATCAATGCTTTTTGATTTTAATTCTGCCAATGCTTTTTGAAGTTTTTCGCGTTCTACACTTCCTTTCGCAAATTGTTTTACAGGTTCGTTTTTTGCCTTAGGCACATTAAAAAATCCAACTGACATATTTTGTATATTTATTATTTTATTTTAAATTTTTTAGAACTACAAAGATACGAATATTTTTAGAAAATTGGGGATTTGAAAGGAGCGATAATATTCCCTTATATTTTTTTGTAAAGAACTAATCTTTAATCTAATTTCTATAATCTTTCATCTCAAATCTATATCCTCCCTCAATTATACTTAGGATTTACAGGGAAGTTTATCATTTCGGCATACGGTTCGCCTAATTGAATCATCGCTTTTTGCCATAGCACGAGGTCGTCATTATCTTCAAACAAGAGTTGTGTATCCAAATCGGAGACAATCCACGAGTTTTCCTCCATTTCATCGGCTAATTGTCCTGCGCCCCAGCCAGAATAGCCCAGAAAAAAACGGATTTCTTCGGGTTTGATATATTCTATTTCCAGCATATCTTTCAGTTCGTTGATATCGCCATTCCAATATAAACCTTCCGCAATAGGTTCCGCATCTTTCAGTTCGGCGGTTTTATGAATAAAAAACAAACGATCGGTGTCTACAGGGCCTCCAAAGTAAAGATTATTGTCTATTTTCAAAAATCCATTGAGAACTTCATCTACCTTGTAGGGCATTTTTTTATTCACGATAAGCCCAAAGCTCCCTTCTACGTTGTGCTCTATCATCAAGAGCAAACTCCTAGAAAAAGCTTCATCTTCAAGAAAAGGGTCGCTTAACAAAAATTTTCCTTTGGATACAATCATAAATTACTTTTTGAGGGCTTTGTATAATATTTCTATTGGATGATAGGATTCGCGTTTTGTGCCGTCTTTTATCTGATGTCTACAACTCGTGCCACTTGCAGCTATTATGGTTTCTTTTGAAGCATTACGCACCGCTGGAAATAGAACCATTTCGCCTATTTTCATACTGGTTTCATATTGTTCGTATCCAAAACTTCCCGCCATTCCGCAGCATCCACTCGGTATTTCCGATACGTTATAATTTGCTGGCAACGACAACATTTTTTTGGCAAATTGTGTGCTACTCAATGATTTTTGATGACAATGTCCGTGAAATTTTATTTCTTTTTGTTCTGCCACAAAGTCCGATTCTTGAACAATTCCTGCATCAATTAATTGACAAACATATTCTTCTACCAGCATAATTTTTGAAGCCACTTTTTCCAAAAAGGCTTTATCCTCTGCCGGTATCAATCGAAAATAATCTTCTTTGAATCCCAAAACCGCCGAAGGTTCTATACCTATTATTTCACTTTCGCCATCCCACATAGATTTTAGAATGGATATATTTTCAATCACGGCTTGTTTGGCCTCTTCCAAAAACCCCTTTGAAATATAACTTCTAGCACTATCCATTATTGGCAAAAAGACAATTTCTATTTGATAATGCTGAAAAAATTGCACCGCTTTTTTGGCTATGCTCGCATCTAAAAAATTGGTAAACTCATCGCAATAAAAATATATTTTTCTATTGCTATTTGTATTGTTTTTCGTTAAGGTTTTTATTTCATTTTCAAAAGGTTTGGCACTGTATTTTGGAAAACTTCTCCCCGAGTCTATTTTCATAATTTTCTTAGGCAACCAATTGAAAAGTGGTGACTGAAGAAACACATTTGCCAAGGGTAATATGGATTGCATTTTTTTTGTGTTTTTATAAAAATGCGCCATAAACTTCTTGCCAAAATCCGCAGGATATTTCTTTTGATATTGATACAAATATTCTGCCTTGATACTCGCCATATCTACACTGCTAGGACATTCGCTCAAACAAGCTTTGCAGCTAAGACATAGGCTCAATACTTCCATAGCATCGTGGCTATCCATCTCAAAAATCTTTTCGCTGTGCATAACCAATTCTCTCAAAATATTGGCGCGTGCTCTTGTGGTATCTTTTTCGTTTTTTGTAGCCTGATAGCTAGGACAAAGCGTGCCTCCTATAAGGCTCGATTTTCTACAATCCCCACTGCCACTACATTTCTCCAAAGCTTTTAAGAAATTTCCCTCTTTTTCAAAATTTAAAAATGTATCGGGAATTTGAATTTCGTGTTCAGTATCATCTCTCAAATCGGCATCCATAGGAAAAGGATCTACAATTTTCCCGGGATTGAAAATATTGTATGGATCCCAAGTGGATTTTATTCGTTTCAATAGGTCATAATTTCTTTGTCCAAGCACTATGGGAATAAACTCCGAACGCACTCGTCCATCACCGTGTTCTCCGCTCAGCGAACCTTGATGTTTTTTTACTAATTCTGCCGATTCGGTGGCTATTTTTCTAAATCGCTCCCGGCCTTCTTTGGTTTTCAAATTCACTTTGGGTCTAATATGCAACTCCCCTGCACCTGCGTGAGCATAGTACACACTCGACGTTTGATTATTTGCCATTATTTGTTCAAAATCGGCAATATAAGCCGGCAAATCCACGACATCCACAGCCGTATCTTCCACAAATTCTAGCGGTTTTTCATCGGATTTTATATTCTGCAATACGCCCAATCCACTCGCCCGAAGGTGCAACGCTTTTTTGATATCATTTCCAAAAAGTATAGACGTATCATAAATTAGATCTTTTGCTTTGAGCTGCGCCACCATTTCTTCAATAGCTTGTTCTATTGTCTTATTGTCTTTCGATTCTACTTCTATCATCAATATCGCTTGTGGATCGCCTTTGATAAAAAAACGATTCTGCGCTTGGAGCAAATTATCTTTGGTACAGTCCAAAATAGTTTTATCCATCAGTTCGCACTGATTGGGTGCCAATTTCATAACTTCTACCGCGGCGTTCAAACTTTTCTCCAATGAATCAAAATGTGCACAAATCAAGGCAATATCTTCTGTTGGAAGTGGATGTAATTTTAATTTTATCTCCGAAAATAGCATCAAGGTGCCTTCGCTGCCACAGAGCATTTTTGAAAAATTAAATGGCTTTTCGGATTTGTAATAAACCTCACTATCCAGCAATTGGTCTATTGCATAGCCTGTATTCCTTCGAGTTACGGATTTTTTGGGAAATTCTTTTTCTATAGATTCTTGCGTAAGCGGATGACTGAGCTCAAACGAAATTTGTCTATAAATAGCACTTTCCAGCGAAGTTCCGTGGGCTTTGGCACGAAAATCTTCCATATCCAAATCGCCAAAAACAGCTTCGCTCCCATCGCTCAAAAAGCCTTTTATTTCCAATACATTTTCTCTTGTAGTACCATATTTTATAGAATATGAACCACTCGAATTATTTCCTACCATTCCGCCAATCATAGCTCTATTGGACGTGGAAGTATTGGGGCCAAAATAAAGACCGTATTTTTTTAATGCTAGATTTAACTCATCGCGCACCACGCCCGGCTGGACTCTTACCCATTTTTCCGCTTCATTTATCTCCAATATTTGATTCATAAAATGGGATACATCTACTACAATGCCATCGCCCACACACTGTCCTCCCAGCGAAGTGCCGGCAGTACGAGGAATCAAATGAGTAGCATTATTTCTACAAAATATCACTAAGTTTTTTAAATCTTGTGAGGTTTGAGGATAGGCTACCGCCATAGGCAATTTTCGATACAAACCTGCATCGGTAGCGTAAAGCAATCTAGTTTTCTCATCTAAAAATATCGTTCCCGAAAAATAGGATTTGAATTTTTCCAGCTTTTTGTGCAACGATTTTATTTCTTCTGACATATTTTTTATTTATACAATTTCATATTTATTGCCCGGCAACGTTCTAATTATTCCGTCTAATTCCAGCGTTATCAATGCTTCTGCCATTTCGCCTGAGGTAAATCGATTTCCAGCGACATTCGTCAGTTTTTCGATATCTACGTTCGGGGTTTTTCGAATTATATCTACCAATTCTTTCTGGAGTGCAGTACCTTCAAAGTCTATTTCTATATTTTTTGGAACGGCTTTGTTTGATTTTCCATCCCAATTCATATACATCAAAATATCTTGTGGTGTATTGACCAATGCGGCCATATTGTTCTGAATCAAATGATTGCAACCTTTGGAAAAAGAATCGTTGTAGCGTCCTGGCAATGCAAAAATTTCTTTGTTGTAATCCATAGCCAGCTGTGCTGTAATCATTGAACCGCCTTTCATATTGGTTTCTACTACAAAAAGGGCATCGCACATAGCCGCAATAATGCGATTTCGCCTTGGAAATAATCCCGGAGACAGTTTGTCTTGGCTGGAAGTTTCGGTAATCCAGCCACCGTCTTTTTCCAGCATTTCTTTTGCCAATTTTGTATGTCCTGTAGGAAAAATAGAATTGAGCGCAAGCCCCATTACGCCAACAGTTGGAATGCCTTTTTTTACCGCTAAGGTATGCGCTTTGTAGTCAATGCCTTGTGCCATTCCGCTAATAACAGCCAAAGAAGGAATAGCTGCGAGCTCTTCAAAGAGATATTCAAGAAATTTGCCGCCATATTCACTGGATTTTCGTGTGCCTACAATTGCCAATGATTTTTTGATTTCGGGATGAACATTGCCTTTTTTATACAATACAATAGGTTTATCTTCAAGGGGTATCAATCGTTTTGGGTATTCGGGATGAAGATAATTTATTATTTTTATATCATTTTTTTTTGCAAATGCAATTTCGGTTTCGGCCGATTTCCACGATTCTTTGCTGAGGATTTTTGCTATAATATTCTTGCTCAAATAAGTTTGTGTAGCCAAATCCAATTTGTCTGCCTCAAAGATATTTTTTGCCGATCCAAAATGAGCCAGCAATTGATTGGCACGTTGTATACCAATACCTTCCACAAAGCTGAGCGCAAGCATAAGGAAGTGTTCGTTTTCAGAAAGATTACTTTGACTTTTCATTGCTACAAAATTACAAAAAAGGATGGAATATTGAGGCACAAATTCATTTTTCTATACAATTGGCAAAACAATATGGATAAAAAATAATGTCACTTCGCCATTTTTTTTGTTTTTTTGATGAAATTTTTGAAAAAATTGCATTAGTAAGAATTTCAATGAACAAAAAACATCTTTTTTTGCTTTTGTTTTTGTGCGTTTCCGCTCTGGTTCGCGCTTCTTCGGCTAGTTTAGAGGCGCTAAACTCAAAGCTAGACAATGAATATCTAAAATTAAAAATCAAATATCAGGAGGAAGACAGCTTGCTCTTTGTAGATTTATTGGACGTAATGCTTTCGATAAAAATGGACGAAAACATAACAGATAGCAATAAAGTTGTATATTTCAACCAATTGTTTTTTTTCTTAAAAGACGCCAATACAGATTTATTTGCAAAGAAAAAAATAGAAGATCACAGCTATAGAAGAGCTATACGATTTTATCCTTCTATAATTTATTATTCGGAAAAAGGCAATTTACAAGAATTTGCGCTCTATTATCCCGAAGAAATATTGAACGCCATAACACTCGTGCCCAATGAAAACAGTGTAAAAAATATTTTGATAAGCCTAGGGATAGAAAATCCACGCTGGATATACAACAATTTGGAAGAGCTTCATACCTTTGATTTTATAGACAAAATCGTAGAATTGCTCATCATTATGGACCCCGCTACCTTTGTGTATCAATACGATATGAATCCCTATTTGCAGAATTTTGCGAACAACAGTAGCAATATGGTGATTAAAGAAATTATGAAAATCAAAGTTTCTTTTGGAAATGGATCTACACTATATAATTACATCAACGATATTATCAAAAATGGTTTTAACAATACCAAAGAGATAGACTTTTTGGCATATAAAATGAATTATACAAAAATGCTACTTCGTATTGCGCAGGACGAGCTGGCGTATGGGCGATACAGTGCTATTAACTATTTGTCCAAAAGTGGAAAGTGGCTTTTTGAAGAATATATAGAAAATGGGAATAGCGCTTTTGCCGATTTTAATTCCGATGAACTCTTTTTGCTCACCGTAATGTGTGTAGAAATGCTGGAAAAAGAAGACATTGCCAATATTCTCACATACATTACCAATGGCAAAGAAGATGGCGTCAACCTCAAAATGCTTCAAAGTATTCCTTCCAAACGATTGACTCGTTTTCACGAAATTATAGAAAAAATAAAACTGACACAAGCATTATATGGTGCGCTTGATATTACCGCTACCAGCTATATTCTAGAAAAAGTAAAGTACAAAAAAGAAAATACACCTACGCTCAAAAATCAACATTGGTTGGCTACCCGATTCAACCCCGAAGCCGATCGTAGAGAACGCGAATACAGAATTAGCCGACAAATAGAACAGACCTTTAGTATCAATAAAACACAGTTTGCCTTGCTGAGCTGGACTCGAAATTTGAACAAAGTGGACAGCAATTTTAGTGGAATAATGAAAAGTGCTATTGGGCAACCTTTTCTAAACTATGTGTCGTATCATCAGCCACACGTAATATTTAATAATAAGGAAATTCTTAAAAACAGAACGGATTTTGGTTCAATCCTTGGAAAAATAGCCTATGCAGCGCCTAATAGCATCAAAAAATATCTATCAAATCCTGAAAATGAAGTATATAGAACCCTGCAAGCTCAGCCCAATGAAGCCTCAAAAACATTGTTTTCCATATACGAAAAATACAAATTCAATACCAAAGCATACACCCTTTTAGACAAAATTTTGCGCAAAGAACTTACCATCGAAGGTGCTCATTTGATAGGCAATAGCCAAATAGATTATGTTCAAAAACTCTGTCAAATCACTACGTCTCGAAATCCTTTTGGACTGCACAGTGTAGAAGCCGAACAAAACGAACTTTCGCTTATTTTGATACGTCAAATCAACGACAATGCTACACCACAAAATGCAACACTTCAACGGATAAAACAATATACAGGCAAAGAATTGTATTCGTTTATGATCCTTGGACGAGAAGAATTGTTTGATTTTACATTCAATCAGTTTTACGGTTCTATGATGAATCAATTAGGCAATTTTGATTTGATGCTATTCTTTGAATCGGTAAATTATTATCGATTCCGTGAGTTTTGTAATTTGTTGGCAGAATTTGATAAATTTAGTCAATTCTTTGATTATCATACCACTTCTGATATTGAACGACATAAATTTATAGAAAAATTTGTTCAAATAGATTTTGCCGACATCAATGCGCTCGAACACGCTGCAGATATTTCGGAATTTATAGCCAAATGCAATGACCCCAAAATACAAACTTTGCTTCAGCTAAAAATAAAGCGTGCATACGACCAAGCCTCCACAAAAAAGGACCAACTGGCTATGGCGGTATACAGTTTGCTGGCTAGCAATATAGGTAAGCGAGCCACCGAACACCAATCCTGGTTTGTAGAAATGGAACAAAAATATGCTCAACATTCTTATACTTCTATCAATGTAGAAGA
>CAZUUI010000083.1:0-8391 GCA_964622955.1 uncultured Chitinophagaceae bacterium
AAAAAAAGCAGGCAGGCCGACAAAAGGAATGAATCAAAAAATTAAAACTTTAAATGCGTGTGCACTATTAATGTCTTAACTTGAAATTGCGAAGGTCATTTTTTGGAATAGCAAATAGAATGTAAAAGTAGATTGGAATTTATTAAAAAGTATAGATTTCTCGCAGAGCTCGAAATGACGGATCCTTTATTTAAAGGAGATAGTGGCTCGGTGGCAAAGCCACCGAGCCCTAGGTATACAAACGAAACATGGTCATTTCGAACGTAGTGAGAAATCTTAAAATTTATAACTCAAACCAAGTGTCATTGGCACAAAATTTCTTGAACCATGTGATTTGTCTTTTTGCATAATTGCGAGAATGTTGTTTGATTTTATCAATAACTTCTTCTTTTGACGCTTCGTTTTCAAAAAAAGGCAACCATTCTTTGTAGCCTACTGTGTTCAAGGCATTGAGATGAAAATAGGGGAGAAGGCCTTTCACTTCACCCTCCAAGCCCATTTCTATCATCTGGTCTACTCGCTGGTCTATACGGTTGTAGAGTTCTTCTCGCTTTCTATTCAGTACGATATTTTCTATTTCAAAGGGTCTTTTCTTAGGTTCAAAAGATTTGAAATTGCTCCATTTTTTGCCTGTTGCATAGAAAACTTCTAATACTCGCTGTAGTCTTCGGGGATTAAAAATATCCATCGAATTATAAGATTCAGGGTCTATTTTTTCTATTTTTTCTTGAATAATTTCAATAGGTTGAGACGCTATTTCAGCATCTACTTTTGTTCTAATTTCATTAGAAATTTCAGGCATTTCATCTAGCCCAAATCGAATGGCATTGAGGTATAAACCTGTGCCACCGCACATTATAATCGTATCTTTTTCTTCAAATATTTTTTGAATCAATACTAAAACTTCTTTTTCATAATCATTGACCGTGAATGATTCTTGAATGGATTTATTAGCTATAAAATGATGGGTAATCGCTTGTAATTCTTCGTTTGAAGGGCGAGCCACGCCAATATTTAATTCTTTGTAGATTTGACGGCTGTCAAAAGAGATGATTTCGGTATGATGTTTTTGTGCTTGTTCAATAGCAAATGCTGTTTTTCCCACTGCTGTAGACCCCGATACACAAATTATTTTTTTATTCATTGGATTCAGCAGTATGCGGTGAAAGTCCTAGATTTTTGGCTAGCTCAAACATCAACTGTTTGGCTTCTTCAAAATTATTTTGAATTTTGCCTTCCAAAATTGCTTCTTTAATTTCATTTTTGATAATGCCCACTTCTTTGCAAGGCTTTAGATGAAATGTCTCCATAATAAGTTCTCCCGAAACAGGTGGCTGGAAATTTTTAATTTGGTCGCGGGTTTCTACTTCAATAATTTTTTCTTTTACTTTCTCCAGATTGAGAATGTATTTTTTTACTTTTTCTTCATTTTTGCTTGTAATATCAGCTTTGCAGAGCATCAATAAATCTTCAATGTCGTCGCCTGCTTCAAAAAGCAATCGACGGATAGCGCTGTCTGTTATAGTTTCTTTTGTCAATGCAATGGGTCTCAGATGCAAGAAAACGAGTTTTCGCACATAGTCCATATTTTTGTCCAAAGGTAGTTTGAGTGTTTTAAAAATTTTAACAACCATTTTGCTTCCCAAAACTTCATGTCCATGAAACGACCAGCCGTTATGTTCGCTATAAGCTTTGGTTTGAGGTTTGGCAATATCATGAAGCAATGCAGCCCAGCGCAACCAAAGATTGGAGGTATAAGGCGCAATATTATCTACCACTTGTAGTGTATGATAAAAATTGTCTTTATGTCCCTTGCCTTTGTATTCTTGCACGCCATAGAGTAGCTTCAATTCGGGCAAAACATAGTCCAATAAGCCGCTTTTGAATAACAGATCCAAGCCAATGGACGGTTTGGGAGAAAGCAAAATTTTATTTAATTCGGTATGAATGCGCTCTTTGGAAATGATTTCGAGTCTATGTGCATTTCGTTTTATAGCTTCAAAGGAATTTGCATCTATTTCAAAATTCAATTGACTGGCAAAACGCACGGCTCGCATCATTCGCAAGGGGTCATCCGAATAGGTAATGTCGGCATCGAGAGGTGTTTTGAGACATCGAATTGCTAAATCATTTTTTCCATGATACAAATCCAAAAGTTCGCCAAAATCAGAATCATTTAGGCTGATAGCCATACTATTTATGGTAAAATCTCTGCGAGAAATATCTTCTTCAATAGTGCCGTCTTCTACGATAGGTTTTCGGCTGTCGCGCTGGTAGCTTTCCTTTCTAGCGCCTACAAATTCATATTCAAATCCTTCATAAACAAATTGTGCCGTACCAAAATTTTTAAAATAATTGACATGGATTTTGGGCGAAATTGCGGCCGCTACTTTTTTGGCAAACTCAATCCCATTTCCCTCTACTACTATGTCGATGTCTTTGCAAGGTCGTTCTAAAAAAATATCTCGCACCCAACCACCTACAGCAAATGCTTTTATTTTTTGCTCATAGGCAATTTTTTTGCAAGCAATGAAAAAAGGAGTGTTTAGAGCGTCTGTCATGAAAAATAATTTCCCAAAAATAAAGGGTTTTTAGTCAATGATTGGATAAAAATCAAATTAGGTCGAATAAATCAGAAACGCCAATATATCTCGAAGTATGAAATCCTTCGGCATATTGAACTCCTATCGCTTTCCCCAAAATTAAATTTTGGGATTTTATCATTTCTAAAAAAGATTTATCGGAAATGAAAGTATTGGGTTCATCTGTATTTGGGTTGAAAAATTGACTCTTGTAAGCCATAATTGATTCCAGTTTTTTATCCATAAAATTTGAAATATCCACAACAAAATCAGGCTGTAAAAAATTTGATTGAATATAACTGTAAACAGCTTTTGGACGCCAAGCAGGCTGTAACTTATCTTCATAAGTCGTTTCTATTTTTGGCAATCCCGAAGCAAAACAAGCTCTTTGAGCCATCTCAAATCCTTTTTTATGATCGGGATGACGGTCTTCTTTTGCATTGCACAGCACTATTTCGGGTTGGTATTTTCTAATAATAGCTATCATTTTCAAGATATTTTCTTGAGAATTTTCGGCCCAAATATCTTCCATTTTTAGATTTTCTCTAAAAGATACACCCATAATATTTTTTGAATTTTCGGCCTCCTCCAATCTCGTAATTGCATTGCCTCTTGTACCTAATTCGCCTTGGGTCAAATCACATATTGCCACTTTTTTGCCTAATGATATATGCTTAGACAAAGTGCCTGAACAACTTAGTTCTACATCATCGGGATGTATGCCAAATGCTAGAATATCAATTTTGTATGGACTCATAATAGTAATTGTTGGATGTCTAAACAAAAAATAAATTGTTTAAGTTCAATCTTTTATTTTTTTTAAGCATTTAAAATTTTATATTTTTAATAATTATAGTCGCTTTTTTAATTTCTTTTTATTAATTTTGCCATTGAAATTTATCAAGGGAATGATTAATGCTATTATTATTGATGACGAGGAACGTAGTATAGAAAATCTTGAATCTATGCTCAAAAGTTATTGCCCTGAGGTAAATATAATTGCAAAACGAAATTGTGTACCCTCTGGTTTTGAAGCAATTAGAACCTTAAAGCCCCAATTAGTTTTTTTGGATGTAGATATGCCTCCTTACACGGCTTTTGATTTGTTGCGTATGTTTGATTATATTCATTTTGATGTAATTTTTGTTACGGCATTTGACCATTATGCTATCGATGCCATTAAATTTTCGGCATTGTATTATATACTCAAACCTATCCGAGCGGAAGAATTGGTAGAAGCTGTTCAGCGTGCAAAATTGAAAAACGAAACGGATGAACCTATGAATACCAATTTCTTTAAGGAAATGGCGGAAAATAATTCTGAAATTACTTCAATTGTAATTCAAACCCACAAAGGAATTAAAACAATGAAAATAAATGATATTATCTATATAAAAGCAGATAGTAATTATTCTATTTTTGTTCTTGTAAATGGGGAGCGTATTCTAGCCTCTAGAAGCTTGAAGAATTTTGAAAATATTCTTATAAATAAAAAGTTTTTTAGATGTCATAAGGCTTTCTTAATAAACCTAGAACAACTTCCCAATTCTATACAGATAAAAGATGATAATTTAGTTATGTCCAATGGGGATAAAGTAATTATATCTGTAAGAAGAAAAGAAGATTTCTTAAAAAAAATAAAAGCTATTAGATAATACCAAACTATTTAGAAAGTTTAGAGTGGTAAATGCCGTTATAACAAGCAAATAGGACAATTAAAATTGGACTATATTGATTGTATGAACGGTATAATATTAACTTCTCGCTCCAATTCAATTCCGTACTTGTTTTTTACAAAATCGATAATAGTTTGAGAATAATTAAATATCTCTTTCCCCGAAGCATTTCCATAATTTACAATGACTAATGCTTGTTTGGCGTGACTGCCCGTATTCCCAACTATTTTGCCTTTGAAGCCACTTTGTTCTATTAACCATCCCGCAGGAATTTTCACGCCGTTTGTATCGGGATAATGTGGTATATCTGGATAAGAAATCTGTAATTCATTGAAAAGAGATTCTGAGATAACTGGGTTTTTGAAAAAAGAACCCGCATTGCCCAATTCGCTTGGATTTGGGAGTTTGCTACTTCTAATTTCTATGACTGCATTGGAAACATCTTTTGGAGTAGGCGAATCTATGCCTTTTTGCTCCAATATTTTTTTAATATCGCCGTAATTGCAGTTTACCGCTCTTTTTTTATCTAGTTTGAAGTGTACTTCGTAAATAAAGTATTGATTTTTAACTTTTCGCTTGAAAATACTCTCTCGATATCCAAATTCACAGGCTTCGTTTGTGAATGAATCCAGCTCGCCTGTTTTAAGATTTAGCGCTATAACTTTCGTACACCAATTTTTGATTTCTTCGCCATAAGCGCCAATATTTTGCATAGGTGCGGCTCCCACACTTCCTGGAATTAAGGATAAATTTTCGAGTCCAAAAAATCCTTTTTCAAGGGTCCATAATACAAACTCGTGCCAATTTTCACCTGATTTTACGGCTATTTCGGCAGTGTTTTCGTCTTCGCAAACGATTTCGATGCCTTTTAATTGATTTTGAATGACCAAACCCTCAAAATCTTTTGTAAAAAGTACATTACTTCCGCCTCCTAAGAACAAAAAAGGCTCTTGATGCAGTTGCGGTAAAATAATAGTTAAATCATCAATATGATTTATTGTGCAAAAAGCTGAGGCCGTACATTCTATACCAAAGGTATTGAAGGATTTGAGGGATTTATTTTTTTGAATTTCCAAAATTGAGTACTTTAATAATTAAAAATTCGATTCCAAAGTGCCGATAAGGCTTGTTTTAGCTCCCCTTTTTTAAATTTTTCTTGAGGAAGAATGGTATATTTGCCCTTATCATTTTTGTATAATTTGTAATAAAAACGGAACGATTCTTCTATATCTTTTTTTGTAAAATCTTGACGTCCCCATTTGGTTACGTAAAAATTCAAGGTGTCGTTTTCGCCTTTTGCCATCATATATTTCCCTTGTGAAAACCACAATAGCGTCTCCAATGCAGGACTTTTATAGTTATTTTTAAGATATTCATTTTTGGGATAAGAGTGAAATTCAATGTTTTTATTTTTTTGTAAAATTGAATACTCCGAAAATACTACATTTGAGTCTTGGTCTATGATGCCAGCCCACAGCAAATTATTAAAGATTGTAGGTGAAGTGCTAATGCTATTATACGAAATATGTTGTACTTTTAATGCTTTTTCAAAGGTGTTGTGAACATAATATTTGACACCAAAAGTCAATAACATATAGCTACAGCTAACAATTAATGAGGCTTTTAGCAACTTGAATCGCAACGGATTTTCTTTTTTTATAAATAAGCAAGCACCTAAAAGGATCAAAAAAGGAAATGTATAAAGTGGATCCACAACAGAAATGTTGTTGAATCCTACTAAAAAATTACTAAAAGGCTGAAACATTTGAGTTCCATACGTAGTAAAACAATCTAAAACGGCGTGAGTAAACAAGCCCCAAAACCATAAGGAATAAAATTCTTTAAAACTATATTTTTTCTTGAAAAGAATATAACAAAGGTACGCAAAAGGAATTGCTAAAAAGAAATGAACAAAAGTGGCGTGTGAATACGAACGATGAATTTGAAGTTTGAGAACCTCGTCGTTTGTGAATAAGTTTGTAAGCACATCTAAATCGGGAACGGTTCCTGCAATAGCGCCAATTAATTGTGCTTTATTGCCAATTTTACGTCCCATTAGTGCTTCTCCAACCGCTGCACCGAGTACTATTTGGGTTAAACTATCCATTTTGTTATTTAATCTCTACTAAGAAATAATTCTTTTTTCCTTGTTGCACAAGAATGATCGAATTATGAATGATATCTTTTTCTGAAACAATGTATTCCAAACTAATTTTAGTTTTATTGATACTAATCGCATTTTCAGTTAATTTCTGACGCGCTTGACCATTGGATGGGAAAATAGCCGTATCGTCTACCAAAAATGGAATAATTTCTCTTGTACCCATTACTTTTTCTCTTGAAACAGTATGTTTTGGTACACCTTCAAATATTTCTAATATAGTTTCCTTGCTCATTTCTTTGAGTGCATCGATAGAACTATTGCCAAATAAGACCTGAGAGGCTTTGATAGCAATATCCAAATCTTCTTTTGAATGCACCATTATCGTCAATTCTTCCGCCAACGATTTTTGTAAAATACGAAGATGAGGCTCGGCTGCGTGTTGTTTTTCCATTTCTTCAATTTCTGGAATTGACTTAAATGAAAAACGTCTATTCAAATCTTTTGCCTCGTCATCGGAGCGATTGAGCAAGAATTGATAAAATTTGTAAGGAGAAGTTTTGGTAGGATCGAGCCATACATTTTCGCCCGTAGCTGTTTTTCCAAATTTTGAACCATCGGCACGAGTCACAAGTGGAGACGTAATCGCAAATCCCTTTTCGCTCTTCATTCTGCGTATCATTTCTACGCCTGTGGTGATATTTCCCCATTGGTCGCTTCCGCCCATTTGGAGTTTGCAGTTATATTTATCAAAAAGATGCAAAAAGTCATATCCTTGAATCAATTGGTACGTAAATTCGGTGAAAGAAAGCCCCGTTTCCAAACGATTTTGAACACTGTCTTTGCTCATCATATAGCCTATGGTGATATGTTTGCCCACTTCACGGATAAAATCCAAAAAAGTCCAATCTCTAAACCAATCGTAATTATTTACGAGGAGTGCATCTTTTGGACCTTCGCCAAACTGAATAAATTTGGAAAGTTGATTTTTGATACCTTGAATATTTTTATCCAAAATTTCGTCGTTGAGCAATTGACGCTCCTCCGTTTTTCCTGTAGGATCGCCCACACGGCCTGTCGCACCGCCCATCAACGCAATAGGCCGAATACCAGCCAATTGCATACGTTTAAGAAGAACGATTTGCTGAAAGGAACCTAAATGCAAAGAATCAGCTGTAGGGTCAAAGCCGATATATCCCGCAGCATTGGCCGATGCCAAATACTCTTCGGTACCTGCTACCATATCCTGAAACAATCCTCGCCACTTAAGTTCTTCAATAAAGTTCATACGTATTTTCAAATTTTAAAAGAACGCAAATTTACTATTTTTCTTTGATTTAGGGGGAAATTATATACAATGAATCGATAAAAAAGTGTCGTTAGAAATAGAACCTATTATATTTGTTTTATGAATTGGAAAGAAAATTTCAAAAAAATAAATAGTTTTGATTTTTGGCTCATACATATTGCTTTTGCATTATTCATAGGACTGCAAGCCTATTTTTACAGGGAAAGTACGTGTATTATGGACAATGCGTATTATCTATTTGATATGATTAATAGGGAAGCCTTTACCATTCCGCACAATCGATTTATAGCTGTTTTTGCTGAATTTTTGCCTTGGCTGGCTATCAAGTTGCACTTGCCTTTAAAATGGGTTTTGATAGGATTTAGTGTTAATTTTTTCGCGACTACATATTTGATTTTTTTATGGATTTGGAAGCAAACAAATGATATTACAAATGGCTATTTTTTGCTACTAGGTGCTATATTTTTAGTACATCACCAGTTTTTTTTTAGAAGTCCCGAATATATTGCTGTTCCTATTTGTATTTGGTTTTATATTGCGTTGCAGCAACTCAATTTTCATAAAAATTTATTCAATTATTTACAATCAATCGTTTTGTTGTTCATACTAGTTTGGGGCTCACACACAATGATTTATATAATTGTTTTATTTGTTTTATTGCTAAGTTTTTATCAGAATGTAAATGAACGAAAACGCTTATTTGGATTTATTATATTCTTATTT
>CAZUUI010000084.1:0-2852 GCA_964622955.1 uncultured Chitinophagaceae bacterium
AAGTATCAGGTGAAATTGTAAAGACATCAAAATTATTTGTAGGTGAGCAGAAATACATATCTGCAAAATTTTGAAACTTGCTTGGAGTACCTCCATCAAAACATCCACTTACTCTTTGCCAATCATATATAGATCCAGCAGGTGCACCAGACACTACCATTTGACCTTTTGTGTTTTGACATTTATCACGAGATGTCACACTTACAGTTGGTGTAAAAGAATTCGCTTTTTTAATAATCAAAGAATCTGTTTGACTACAAGATTGGTTTGCAGTAGCTATTAACCAACAATCTTGAGTTACATTGTCTACAAAAGCTAATGAATTATTCTTATTACCTTGTGGAAACAAACTATATGTTGCACAACCGGCAGGTCTTTCTATCCATGTAAAATCTGCATCTAACTCACCATTTTCTGCTGTTAGGAATGGAAATAGTCCACCTGTACAAAAATAACTTCTATCTTTTGGTAGTGTAATTTGATTTAAACTAACTCCTTGATATTCCGAAGTCAAATCTACTTTTCTATTAACCCTAATATATACAATTTTTTGACGAGAAAGTATATATCCATCAATACAATCTCTAATTGTAAAAATTACGGGATAAATTCCAGGTTGTGTATTTGCAGGAACATTCCAAATAAATTTTGCAAACCCCGTATCATATACTGGATAGTTTTGAGGACGATATGAAGTAATAATACTAGCATTCTTCATTCTAATTGTATCAATCTCAGCTTCAATAAAAATTGAAGCATTTGGAATAGGTGATTTACTCACAGCTTCTACATCAAAAGACATTGTATTTCCTGCGCAAGTTTGGATCATATCCTTTCGATTAGGAGCAGTATCACAATTGACAAAATTAATATAACCATCTATAAATTCTGATTTTTCACCTACAGTATTATCCAAAGCACAATTTGGTGTATTAACTATTGTAATAATAATATCACGCATTGAGATATCTTTAACAGCTAGTGTAATTGGATCTTTCTCCGTTATTTTTACGGCAGTTTTAAAAAATCCTACACCATCATTAGCTTGAAAGGTGATTGAACCCGTTTTTGGATCTATACTATATAATGAATTAGGACCAAGAGGAGCTGATGCACTAAAAAATGCATTCCATGTTATAGGAACTCCATTACCAAAACCAGTAGTACCTACAGTAGTAGTTATATCCTTAAGAGGAGTCATAGGCTCAAATTCCAATAAATCGCCATCCACATCATAATAACCAAGGTCATAAGTCCTTAACTTACCAGAGCATTGAAAAATCAATGGATTTGCTGAAAATCTTGGTGAAGTATTAGCTCTAAACTTACCTCCGCCAATATCAACTGCGTTGTTATATGTTTTTTCAATATAAAAACCAGCTTCTGTAATATCTGATTGTGTACTCAATGTATTACTGCCTGTAAATCTTGCTCCAAAAATCGGACTATTTGGAGGTGGAAAAAATGTTCTTCCTCTTCCTGCTGGTGGTGCAGTTGTTTGAAATTTTATATTGTTAGAATCCAAATAATTTTGACAAGCAAGTGAATTAGACCACAAATGCCCTACATGCCAATCATCACAATTAGCAGGTAGTAAAACCGTATCGATATATATATCTGCTTTATATCCTGGATTACTCGATGTTGTACCATCACACGTAGTAAATGCAGGGTTTGTTGGACATATTGGGGTTGCTTCTTTATTTGAAATAAGAGAATCCAAATTAAGTGTATCTACTAAGAAAGTACAGCATTTTGTGCTTTGAAAAACAACTACCGCTTTTGAATTAAACGCAGCAGCCGTTCCTGGATTTCTTCTACTTGCAGCTTGACAGTTTCTATAATAAATTAGCTTTATTTCAACTAATCTACTGTCGTTTGGATCCAATGCTCTGATTTGTAAATCAGCACCAACCAAAAAAGCAGTCTGTGCTTTCAATGAAGAATCTATAAACAGATTAATTATACTTAAGAAGCAAATTATGTATAGTTTATTCATTTTTTATTTAATTTATTCAAAGCGTAAAAATACATAAAAAAAAATTATTAAAGTAAATTTTTTTTCCAACAATTATTTTCTACACAAATTCATTTTTATTTAGATAATTTTGCAAAATTATTAATTTAATTCAAATCAAAAATAAAATCATATATCATGAGTTTTCAGCGTAGACATATTGGAACAAACAAACTAGATGAAAATCAAATGCTTAAACAAACTTTGGCATCCAATATTGATCAATTAATTAATGAAACGATTCCAAATCACCTATTTTCAAATAAAAGTTTTGAAATAGGTGCCCCATTGACCGAACAAGAATATCTTATCCACATTTCTAAAATTGCAAAAAAGAACAAAACTTTCAAATCTTATATTGGAAGAGGATATTATGATACAGTTACACCTAGTGTAATTTTAAGAAATATATTTGAAAATCCAGGATGGTATACTCAATATACTCCTTATCAAGCTGAAATTTCTCAAGGTAGATTGGAAAGTTTATTGAACTATCAAACTATGATTTGCGATCTTACAGGATTTGAAGTAGCCAATGCTTCTTTATTAGACGAATCTACAGCTGCGGCCGAAGCAATGATGATGTTTTATCATCAAAAAAATAAAAGAGAACATATTGCCAATAAATTATTTGTAGACAAAAACACTTTTACCCAAACTATTGATGTTATTAAATCAAAAGCCGATTTCTTAAACATAGAAGTAGTTCTTGGCGATATTAATGCTCATAATTTTGACGCTACTTATTTTGGAGCTATTATCCAAAATCCTAATGCAAATGGAGCCGTTTTAAATCATTCAAATTTAATCCAAACGCTTAAAACAAATCATCATA
>CAZUUI010000084.1:2862-8334 GCA_964622955.1 uncultured Chitinophagaceae bacterium
AGACAGCACGACTTTTAGGTTTTGAAAACCGTGGAGGTCAGGCCATACAACAGGCAGCACAACAATATAACAATCAGGTAGTGCCGGAACAAATCCGACTCCCGAGACCTATGTTAGATAAAGATCAAAGGTATAATTTCTCATTTAGTGGTTTGAAAACTGCAATTGCAAGAGAGGTAACAAAAAGAAAATCATCAAATTTATACTTGTATTATTGCTGATATTTTAAGTTTGGCTTTGTATAAATCGCCAGCGAGTATGGGTGCAGATTGTGCTGTTGGCTCAGCACAACGATTTGGAGTGCCTATTGGATTTGGAGGTCCTCATGCCGCTTTTTTTGCGACAACAGATGAATTTAAGAGACAAATTCCAGGAAGAATTATTGGTGTAAGTAAAGATAGAAGAGGAAAATTTGCATTGAGAATGGCGCTTCAAACTAGAGAGCAACATATCAAACGTGAAAAAGCAACCTCAAACATTTGTACGGCTCAAGCATTACTTGCTAATATGGCTGCAATGTATGCCGTGTATCACGGTTCGGAAGGAGTTACAGCTATTGCAAAAGACATTCAAAACAAAGCAGTTGCACTTAGAAAAGCAATTACAGAATTAGGTTTTGACACCTCAAAAGGTGAAATGTTTGATACTTTTACAATTCAAACGAGTGAATCATCAAAAATAAAAGAATTTGCGGAGAAAAACGAAATCAATTTTTATTATGAAGCAAATCTTGTTTCCATTTCAATTAATGAGAACACTTCAAATGAAGATTTAAATGATATTTTAAATATCTTTGAAACAATTTCTGGCAAAAAAGCATCTTTATCTATTTCAAATTCTGAAATTGCAGAAAATGTAAAAAGAGAAAATGCGATTTTAACACATCCTGTTTTCAATTCATATCATACGGAGACAAAAATGATGCGATATATCAAATCTTTGGAAGAAAAAGATTTATCGTTAACAAAATCGATGATTCCTTTGGGCAGTTGTACTATGAAATTGAATGCCGCTACAGAAATGATGCCTTTGAGTTGGAGAGAATTTAGCAGCATCCATCCATTTGTTCCAAAAAATCAAGCGGAAGGATATTATGAAATCATAGCTGAGTTAGAAGAAAAACTTGCCATTGTTACAGGTTTTGATGCTACTTCATTGCAGCCAAATTCGGGTGCACAAGGAGAATATGCAGGTCTATTAGCAATTAGAGATTATCAAAAAAGTATAGGTCAAGGTCATCGTAATATTTGTATTATCCCTAGTTCGGCGCACGGAACAAATCCTGCAAGTGCTGTATTGGCAGGATTGCAAGTAGTGGTATCTCCTGCTGATGAAAATGGAAATATCAATTTGGCAGACCTAAAAGCAAAAGCTGAAGAGCACAAAGATAATTTGAGCTGCTTAATGGTAACTTATCCATCTACACATGGGATTTTTGAAGCGGATATCATGGATGTATGTAAAATCATACATGAAAATGGCGGTCAAGTATATATGGATGGTGCCAATATGAATGCCCAAGTAGGATTGACAAGTCCGGGATACCTTGGCGCAGATGTTTGTCACTTGAATCTTCACAAAACTTTTGCTATTCCTCACGGTGGTGGCGGTCCTGGTGTAGGTCCAATTTGTGTAAAAAGCCATTTAGCGCCATTTTTACCTAAGCACAGTATGGTAAAAACTGGAGGCGAGCAAGCTTCTAAAGCGGTTTCTGCGGCACCTTTTGGCAGCGCTAGTATTTTACTTATAAGCTATGCTTATATAAAAATGTTAGGTTCTGAGGGTTTGAGAAATAGTACAAAATACGCTATCTTGAATGCAAATTATATCAAATCTCGCCTAGAATCGCACTATGACATTCTATATACTGGCGATAAAGGTCGTGTAGCACACGAATTGATTGTAGATTTTAGACCATTTAAGCATACATTGGGAATAGAAGTAGCCGATGTAGCCAAAAGATTGATGGATTATGGTATTCACGCCCCTACGGTTTCATTTCCAGTGGCAGGAACACTAATGATAGAGCCTACAGAGAGTGAAGATTTGAAAGAAATTGACCGTTTTATAGACGCAATGATTCAAATCAAAAAAGAAATAGAAGAAGTAGAAAATGGTACCTATCCAAAAGATAATAATGTGCTTAAAAATGCACCACACACGGCCGAAGAAGCTATTTGTGGCGAATGGGCATTTCCTTATTCAAGAGAGAAAGCATTATATCCATTGGAAAGTATCAAAAACACAAAATTCTGGGTATCGGTTAGCCGTGTAGATGATTCGTATGGCGATAGAAACTTAGTGTGTAGCTGTCTTCCTATAGAAGAGTATATGTAAAAATTTGTTTTTAATTTTTTAAAATTAATCATTGTGCCAAAAATAAGTAAAAAAGGTGAGCTAATGCCACCTAGTCCTATAAGAAAATTAGTTCCTTATGCTACCGCAGCAAAAAAAAGAGGCGTAAAAGTTATTCATCTCAATATTGGTCAACCCGATATTGAAACACCCGAAGTAGTGCGTACAGCTATCAAAAATTTTGATTACAGCGTACTCAGTTATTTGAATAGTGAGGGAAGCGAAGGTTATAGAACCAAATTAGCCAAATATTATCACAGCGTAGGTGCGCAAATTGATGCTTCTGAAATCATAGAAACTACTGGTGGTAGCGAGGCATTGCTTTTTGGATTTATGGCTACAATGGATCCGGGAGATGAAATCATTATTCCTGAGCCTTTTTATGCTAATTACAACGGATTTGCTACCGCGGGTAATATCAATGTAGTGCCTATTACTTCCAATATTGACAATGGTTTTGCATTGCCAGCTATCGAAGAATTTGAGAAAAAAATCACTTCAAAAACAAAAGCCATTCTCATTTGCAATCCAAATAACCCTACTGGATATTTGTACAGCGAATCGGAATTGAATCAATTGAAAGAAATCGTTCTAAAACACGATTTATTTCTTTTTGCCGATGAAGTTTATAGAGAATTTGTATACGATGGTCAAGTTCACAAATCTATCTTATCGATGCCTGAATTGAACAATCACGCAATAGTTGTAGATAGTATAAGCAAACGATATTCGGCTTGTGGCGCACGATTGGGCGCATTGATTACCAAAAATAAAGACGTATTGAGCACGGTATTAAAATTTGCACAAGCACGTTTGAGTTCACCTACATACAGCGAAGTAGCGGCAGAAGCAGCTCTTGAAACGCCACAATCTTATTTTGAAGCCGTAAACAACGAATATATTCAACGAAGAGATTTATTAATTTCGTTGCTTAATAAAATTGACGGTGTATTCTGTCCAAAACCTGGAGGTGCATTCTATGCTATGGCCAAACTACCCGTAGCAGATACCGACCATTTTTGTCAATGGATGCTCGAACATTTCAATTATAATGGAAGCACTGTAATGATGGCCCCAGCAGGCGGGTTTTATGCTACCGCAGGATTGGGAAAAAACGAAGTTCGTATAGCTTATGTTTTGGAAAAATCGGAGATTGAAGAAGCTGCCAAGTGCCTTGAAGAAGGATTAAAAGCATACGCAAACCACACTGCATCAAACAATTAAATAAAAATAACTCAATGAAAAAAGTATTTAAATCTGTTTTAACTTTGTTTTTTTCATTTGTACTCAATATTTGGGGCTTTGCGCAATGCGCTATGTGCAAAGCCAATGCAGAACAATCTATCAATCACGGCGCAGATGATGCCAATTGGCTCAATTATGGTATTGTATTGATGATGAGCGTTCCGTTTATGTTTTTTATAACTGTATATTTGCTTTATAAGAGAAATAATAAAGATTAATACTTCCCCAAAGCCTCAAAAACCGTTTGAAACTTTCGTTGGGTTTCTTCAAATTCTGTTTCGGGATTTGAATCCTTGGTAATGCCGCCGCCTACATAAAAAATCAATTGATTTTCAAATACTTGAAAGCATCGAATCGTAGCAAATGCCAATTTTTGGGTAGTTGAAATCTTCCACGAAATCAACCCCGAATAAAAGGCTCTATCTATAGGTTCATTTTTTTGGATAAATTGGATAGATTCGTCCTTGGGAAAACCCGATAACGCTGGACTTGGGTGAATTTTCGACACGATATTTTCAAAAAGAGACGGTTCAAAATTTGAAACCTCTATTTCATTGATCAAATGACTAATTTGACCATAAGATTTTGATTCTAATTGCTTTAAATCTACAGACAACCCATTTTCAATCAACAATCTTTGCAAATAATCGGTAACAATTTCTTGCTCGCCTTGTTCTTTGGATTCAAACTGGGTTTGTTCCCAAATCGTACCCGCCAGCGAAATGGTTTTGAAAACGCCCTCAGACAAATAGCCCACCAATTCGGGGCTTGCGCCTATCCACAATCCCGATTGGGGATGATAGATACCATACACAAAGGTATCGGGAAATGAGGAAATGAGTGTCTCAAAATACGATTGCCAATGGGACGTATCGGTGGCTACCGCTATTATCCGTGCCGCAACTGCCTTTTGGATTTGCTGCAGCGCTATCGCATTTTTGATAGCGGCAATATAAGCAAGATATGCGTCTTTTGAGGTTGTAGACAAAGATGTTTTTCCCAAAAGTGGCTGAAAATCTGCAACGTTTTTATCGGATTTCACAAAACCAAGCACCTGTTTTCCATCAAACGAAGTCCATTCAAAATCAGGCGATTGCCCCAAATTGGCACCTTCAAAAAAATAACTTTTTTGCGTATAGGGATTATAAATTTGAGCAAAAGCCCTTAACGGTTCTGGAGGCATCTTATGTCTGAAAAATATCTTAAAATTAAATAAAAAAGGTGTTTTGGGATTAAAAGTACAAAAATAAATGAATCTTTCTATTTTTGCAAACAAATAAATAGAATATGTATCCAGAAAACTTCAAAAAACAACTTCAAAACGAACTTTCATCTATCGAAAGCGAGGGTTTATATAAAAAAGAACGTATCATTTCATCGCCACAAAGTGCTGAAATAGTGGCAAATGGCAAAAAAGTATTGAATTTTTGTGCCAACAATTATTTGGGGCTTTCATCGCATCCCGAAATTGTACAAGCGGCAAAAGATGGCATCGATTCTCACGGTTTTGGGTTGAGTTCGGTACGATTTATCTGCGGTACGCAAGATATTCACAAGGAATTGGAACGAAAAATTTCGGAATTTTTGGGCACCGAAGATACCATTTTGTATGCGGCGGCTTTTGATGCCAATGGAGGTGTTTTTGAACCGCTTTTGGGCGAGGAAGACGCTATTATTTCGGATAGTCTCAATCACGCTTCGATTATTGATGGCGTTCGTTTGTGCAAAGCACAACGTTTTAGATATGAGAACAACAATATGGAAGACCTTGAAAAACAACTACAAGCGGCAGCGCATTGTAGAAACAAGCTCATCGTTACCGATGGCGTTTTCAGTATGCTCGGTGAATATCAGGATCTCGCATCGATGCGC
>CAZUUI010000085.1:0-271 GCA_964622955.1 uncultured Chitinophagaceae bacterium
TATATGTGTAGACTCCCGTTTCTAAAAAGTTTCCACTAGAATTTTTCCCATCCCATTTAAAATCCAAATCATAGGCATTAAATACGTTATTTCCCCATTTGTCATAAACTTTGAATTCAAATGACTCTACAATATTTGTTCCATTAGTTAACAAATGAAATACATCATTTTTACCATCTTGATTATAAGGTGTAAATAAATTTGGGACTATTATATTATCGATAGAAGGGACAATAGCAACAGCAAATCTAGCTACTGCAAGACAGTTAGG
>CAZUUI010000085.1:281-3607 GCA_964622955.1 uncultured Chitinophagaceae bacterium
AGGTCCATATCTTGCTTCTAAAACATACATTGTATTTTCTTTAGGAAAAATCTCATAATTATTATTAGCTGGTCTGGCATTTACTATTGGTGACCATACAAAATTGTAAAAAGAATTCGAATTCTCAACTTTTAATATTTGAGTTTGACCTGCTACCATTTCTGATCGTCCTGTTATAACTAATTTTTTTTCAGGATATAACTCTATTCTTTTCCGAATTGTATCGGTACAGCCGGCTCTGTCTCTTATTATAGCAATATAATTACCTGAATCCAAAGATTCTGCAGTTCTTGTTTTATTTGTAGGTGCATGAACCCATGAATAATTGAGATTATTTGTATCGCCACTAATTACATTTATAAAAAGTCTGCCTACACCATCCAAAGGACAAATTGAATCTGTACCAACAAAGCTACCTTTTGGTCCTGGAATGTTTTGAACTTCAATATCTTTTATTGCTAAAGTATCACAAGCTAAAGTGTCCCAGAAATATACAGTATACTTTCCAGGTGCCAACGAATCAAATGGCATTTTTTGTCTTGTAGAATCTTTCCACCGATATCTGATAGGAGAATAACCACCTTCTACTTTAACATCAATTTTACCGATATTTTGATTACACTCTGCATTTAAAACAGATACGCTTTTAAACTTTATTTTACTTTTTTTTGCAAGTACTGTTCCAGCGATAGTAATACTACAAGCTGAATTATCTGTAATTGTAACAGTATAAGACCCTGGCTTTAATGTATTATCTGTGTTGGAATTCAAAGCACTATTATGACTCCACTTATATGAATAAGGAGCAGACCCTCCAGTAGCAGAAACTGTTAATTTTCCGTTATTGCTACTGTCGCACTTTGCAGAATCCATTGAAAAGCTTGCTTTTAAAGCATTTGAATTTTTAGTTAATACAAAAATTGAACTTTGATCTACACATTGAGTAGCACTATCCTTGAAACTTACATAATATGTGCCCTCATCTAAATTACTCAAATTAATTGAAGCCCCTTTTATTATAATTACGGGGACATTATCTTTATACAAAGTATAAATAACTCCTAAGGGTGCCGGTTCATATCGGAATGATATAACTCCGTTTGCCCCACAAGTAGGATCAATTTTATTTTCGAACTTTGAACCTGTGCATTGCGAGCTTATTTTTAAAATAAAAAATAAACTAAATATCAAGGCTAGATAAACTTTTTTTACCATTATTTAAAAACTTTAACTTTATTTTGCAACGTCCAAAAATAGTAAATATTTTTTTTATATTTAAAATAAAAAATGAAGTTCGGATTTAATTTTCTTTCCAATACCCCTATCTATACCGACTTATCGGTAAACTGTACAGTAAAAAGTCATTTAAGATTTGGAGAAATTTTTGAAATATTAGGTGCAAAAAACGATTTTTATGAAATCACAAAACCAGAATATGGACTTAAAGGCTATGTATTAAAATCCCAGATAAAAATTATTTCTAAGAAAGATTTCATTTTTCTACAACAATCAGAAAAATATTATACTACAGACTCAATTTCCACAATAATTTTTGAAAATAAAAACACCTTATTAAGCATTGGTAGTGTACTCTATAATTTTGATGGTCTGGTTGTAAATTTTGGATTTCAAAAAATAAGTTTTTTTGGCAATGCTATTTCTGCTAATCAAAAATTAACAACAACTCAAATTGAAAACTTAATCAAGAAAATATTAAATGCGCCTATGATTACAGGTGGCAACTCAATTTTTGGTTTAGATTCTCTCGGCCTTATTCAATTTTTCTATAGACTTATGCAAATAAATGTGACCGGAAATATAGAAGATATCGTAGAAAATAATACGAAAATAGGATTAGTAAAAAATGTAAAGTTTGGGGATATCATTTTTTTTGGAAATAAAAAGATAGAACATTTTGGCATCGTTCTTTCTAATAAAAACATATTACATATTCATGGGTATGCACGAATAGATGAATATGATTACTTAGGTATAAAAGATAGTGAAAATTCAAGCAACTATATATATTCAAAAATCTATAAAATTATTCGAATCATTTAATATTTTAAATTATTTTATTTATCTTTGCATTAATATCTTTCATTATGAAATATTTATTTTTAATTTTAATCACTACATTTATTACATTTTCTTGTAAAACTTCTGGGGTCAATGTAGCTAACGGCGCTAGAAAATCATCAAAAATGGGCACTCCAGGCTTTGAAAAACCTAGACTATCTAGAAGTTCAAAAGGAAGAAGTTCTGTTTTTGCACAAAAACAGCCCAAAGTTAAAATCAAATCTCAAATGAAAGCCCGCGCGGGACTATTTAGATAATTGAATAGTATTTGTATTATCTATCACGTGCCATCCTAATGTATTTGTAATTCCCACAATACCATTCAAACTTTGAACTAATTGTATTTTTGCATTCTTTTTAATGCCACTAGTTTCTATTTGTTCTTCAATTTTCTTTTTAGCTTGAGTGTTTACTTTATTAATATCAGCTGCTTCAAAATCTGTAAATGTAGACGTTTGAATATCAAAGAATTTTACATCTGGAGAAATAACAACTTCCTCAGCAGGAACAGATTGGATAATTAACTCCTTTCGTTCTTTAATTATCTCAAATTTAATTTTTTTCAAATCATAACCTACTTGTACCTTCGCATTCAATACGACAATAGCTTTTTTTTCAGTAGGAATAAATCCAAAAAACACGTTTGACTTATCTTTATAAGTATATACTTCGTTGAAATTAGCTTCTACAAGCATCAGTTTACTAATATTTTCTATTGATTTTAATAAAATAATGGATTCTTCCTCGGTTGTTGATCCTTTTTTATGCAATACATTTTGATATACATACACCCCTATGATAGAAATAATGAATGCTACTAACATTCCTCTATAAAAACTTTGATTTATCATATACTATTTTGATTAATAAAAACACAAAAAGCCAAAGTTAAAATTAACTTTGGCAATTTATATGATTAAATTGAGATTTAAAATTATTTGGCTTCTACTACCATTTTTCCTCTGTAGTACAATGCACCTTCTACCATATACGCTCTATGTCTCAAATGCGTTTCGCCAGTAGCGCTACAAGTACTTAAAGTAGGAGCTTCAGCTTTGTAATGCGTTCTTCTTTTATCTCTTCTTGTTTTAGAAATTTTCTTTTTAGGATTTGGCATAATCTTATTATTTTAAATATTATTTATTTTTCTTTTAATTTTGATAATACAGCCCATCTAGGATCAACAATATCTTCATTATTCTTCATATTCAACTTCTCCAATACAGCGGGATTGCATGTATCATTCC
>CAZUUI010000085.1:3617-8327 GCA_964622955.1 uncultured Chitinophagaceae bacterium
CTTGAATAGGGATATTTATTAGGATATAATCATAAATCACCTCTTTCAAATATAGATGTGTTTCTGTTTTTGACAAATATATCACATCTTCTTCATCTCCTATTTTATCATCGCGTTCTTCAAATTTAACAATGATTTTAAAATCAAAAATCATTTCGTAGTCAAAATATTCCAAACATCTATCACAAGCCAACGACACAATTCCATTTACCTGAAAATCTAAAATAAAAAATGAATCTTTTTTATCAAAAAAAACATCAATTTTAAGATCTCCTTTTTCAATTGGACAATTCTCAAATTCTTCAAAAAAAGTACTATCTACTTCAAACTCCAAATGATGAACTTTGTTCTTCAGCCCTACAAACGCAATCTCATATTTTTTCATCATTCCAAATTGTATTGAATCTATTAAAAAAATGGAGTGCAAAAATAATACAAAAAAAATGAATTGTTGTAAATATTTATGACTAAAATACAATACATTTTTCATATTAGCGTTTATATACAAATTTACATAGCGAATTTTTACAAACTATATTTGCGAAATAAAATAAATTAAAAAAAATGAATATAGATCAAACAATGATTAGTGTATTTTTTAAAATGGGCTTTTTAGGGCAATTAATAGCAATTTTAATTTTCTTTTTATCCATAGTCTCAGTATTTATTTTCATAGAAAGATTGCTATTTTTAAAATTTTCAGGCAAATCAGATTCAAATTTTATTGAAAAAATTAAAGAAAATATTTCGGAAGGCAACATAAGTGCAGCAAAAGATTATTGCAATAGAAGTAATACCGCTTTGGCTAGAGTAATTTTAAAAGGGCTTAATCGAATTGGTATGCCCATTAGAGATATCGAATTGGCAATGGATAAGCAAATTGGTCTAGAAATTTTTAAATTTGAAAAAGGCGAAGGCGTTCTAAGTTTGATTTCAAAACTTGCACCTATGCTTGGTTTTATTGGTACAATTGGTGGGGTAATTCAAATATTTTATACCATCAATGCTACAGGCGACTATAACATAGAGTCAATTTCAGGAGGATTATATGTAAAAATGATAACTTCTGGACTTGGACTATTTTTAGGGATACTAGCATATTTTTTCTACTTTGTAGTTTCTTCTAAAATCAAAAATGCAATTTATACCTTAGACAAAGGAGCTAGCGATTTTATAGATATAATTTCCTCTCCATCAAAAGGATAAGTGATTCTTGTTCATATCAAACCTAAAAAAAATACCATGTCTCGATATAGAATACGAAAAAAAGAAGAAGCTGAAGTAGCTACAGAATCGTTAAACGATATTATGTTTTTCCTAATGTTGTTTTTCCTTATCGTATCTACTCTGGTTAATCCTAATGTAATTAAATTAATGCTACCCAATTCAAAGTCATCCTCAAGTATGGCTAAGCAACCAATTACTTTGACTATTACAAAGGATAAACTCATTTTTTTGAATAGCGAAAAAACCTCTATCTTAATAGAAAATTTGGAAGAGCGTCTGCAAAATTTAGCAGGATTAAAAGAAAATCCAACTATAGTATTGAGAATTGATCAAAACTTGAGTATTCAAGACTTGGTAAATGTACTTCAAATAGGCAATCAATTAAAAGTGAAAATGGTTTTAGCTACCGAAAATTCAAAAAAATAGGCGAATGGGAACATGGACGTATTCAAATCCTGAAAAAGAAGATCGCAAAAGAAGAATTGTTTCATTATTTTTTTCTTTACTGTACGGCATTGGAATCATATTGCTATTTTTTTTATTCAAAATAGCCACTCCACCCATTGAAAAAGAAGAAGGCGAAGGGCTTTTGGTAGATTTTGGATATTCGGATGTAGGTATGGGCGAAAATGAACCAGGTCCAAAAGAAAATAACGAACAAGTAAGCATTCCTGCGCCAGGAAATCCCCCTTTTACACAAACGGTAAAAGAAGAGGTCATCGTTCAAGATGAAGAACTCACCGAAAGTGTAGATATTCCTAAAAAAGAAGAAAAGAAGAAAATAGTAGTTGTCGAAAATTTATTAAAGAAAAATAATAAATCAAACGAAATTTCCAAATCCAAAACAGAATCAAAAACTGAAGAAAAACCAGTAGAAACTAAAATTGATAAAAAAGCCTTATTTACAGGATTTTCTGGAAAAGGAAATGGCAATGGTAGCCAAGGGAACAAAGAAGGCGAAGGCAATATGGGCGATCCGAGTGGATCAAAATCTTCTAACTTCATAGGTCAAAACACAGGATTAGGAAATAATGGGCCAGGAAGAGGGCTAATTGGAAGTGGACTCAAAGGCAGAAAATTAGATAATATTCCCAATATTGTAGATAATAGCAACAAAGAGGGAAAAATTATAATTAAAGTACAAGTAGATGCGAAAGGCAAGGTAGTAAGTAGCACCTATGTAGCACAAGGATCTGACATCACTGATTCTGACATAATCAATAAATGTATTCAAGCAGCTAAAAAAGCAAAATTTACCGCTAACGAAGAACGTGAAACAGATTATGGCACGTTGATATTTAAGTTTAGTGTACGATAAATCAAAAAATCAACGAATTTGATAGACGAAAAATATAAAGAAACCGAAGCCTATATTTTTGAAAAATTGCCTATGTTTTCTCGCATTGGTGCGGATGCTTTCAAAAAAGATTTAACGAATATAAAGAAGCTATGTGATTTTCTAGGAAATCCGCAAAATACTTTCAAATCTATCCATATAGGAGGGACTAATGGGAAAGGCTCTACTACACATTATTTAGCCTCTATTTTAGTGGAGTATGGACTCAAGGTGGGCATATATTCATCGCCCCATTTAATTGATTATAGAGAACGAATAAAAATTGGAAATCAATGGATTCCAAAAGAATTTGTCATTGATTTTATAGATAAAACAAAATCAATCATTGAAGAAATTCAACCTTCTTACTTTGAAATTTCGGTTGCTATGGCATTTGACTATTTTGCACACGAAAAAGTAGATATCGCTTGTATAGAAGTAGGATTGGGTGGACGATTGGATAGCACCAACATTATTAATCCAATTCTATCAATTATAACAAATATTAGTCACGATCACAATCAAATGCTAGGCGATACGTTGGAAGAAATAGCATTTGAAAAAGCGGGTATAATTAAAAATTCTACACCCGTAATTATAGGCGAATATCAATCGAAGTCTATTTCTGCGGTTTTTGAAAACAAATCAAAAGAAAATGAAACTTCCATTCAATTTGCCAGTGAATACGTTCAATACAAAGAAGAAGAAACTAAGCATATCTTTCATCTTAATGAAAATTCAATTTCATTACCAAAATCTATTTTTGAAGCAAATTATACATTAAAAAATATTTCAACTACGCTTTGTGCAATAGATACATTATCTAAAAATAATCTACTTGTAAATCATTTTGACTTAAAAAATATTGAAAAAGGATTTATCAATTATTATAAAAATACTGGATTTGCTGGTAGATGGATGCGGATAGAAAAATATCCAAATGTAATTTTGGAATCAGCGCATAATGAGGCAGGAATTGAAAATTTGAAATTAAGCCTTTCCAAAACTAAATATAAAAATTTGTATATTATATACGGAACCGTAAAAGATAAAGATGTTCAAAAAATAGTATCGATACTTCCAAAAAATGTAACACAATATATTCTCACACAAACAAATATCCCAAGAGCAATGCCCGTAGAAGAGCTCAATGCGCTTTTTACTCAAAATGGCATCACCAATACGATTTTCTTATCAAATTCATCACAAGCCTTTTCAAAAGCGCTTGAAATGGCCAAAAAAGATGATTTAATCCTTGTGACAGGTAGTATTTTTTTAGTAGGTGAGCTACTGAATCAAATCATTCAAGAATAAATCCAAAACAAATAAAGCAATTGAACTTATGTTTATATTTATAAAATAATTCCTTTGCAAAATATTGCTAAGGAATTTAAAAATTGTGTGTAGGCAAATCCCGTAGGCACAGTAAACCGATGACTCATACAAACAAAAAAGCCCTAACATTGCTGTTAGGGCTTTTGGAATACTTGGTGGAGGCGAATCCCGTAGGTACGGGAAACCGATGACTCATACAAACAAAAAAAGCGCAAACTTTTCAGTTTGCGCTTTAAACAAGTGGAGGCGAACGGAGTCGAACCGATGACCCCCTGCGTGCAAGGCAGGTGCTCTAGCCAGCTGAGCTACGCCCCCAAGTTTATTTTTTTGTAGTCCCGCCCAGATTTGAACTGGGGACCTCTACATTATCAGTGTAGCGCTCTAACCAACTGAGCTACGAGACTATATTATCAACAAAAAAAAGCTAATTTTAAAATAAAATTAACTTTGCTAAGTGATAAATTAACTCTAGCTCTTATTAGTAGTAAAGAACGAATCTAATAATGAGCATTGAGATTTTATTATATTGAAAATAAAAAACGAGAAGTGTAGAACAAATCGAGGTTGAAGCCTCTAAAAAGGAGGTATTCCAGCCGCACCTTCCGATACGGCTACCTTGTTACGACTTAGCCCCAGTCACTGGTTTTACCTTGGACAGCTCCTCTCGGCTACCGTCTTAAGGTACACCCAACTCCCATGGCTTGACGGGCGGTGTGTGCAAGGTCCGGGAACGTATTCACCGCAGCATGGCTGATCTGCGATTACTAGCGATTCCAGCTTCATAGAGTCGAGTTGCAGACTCCAATCCGAAC
>CAZUUI010000086.1:0-8314 GCA_964622955.1 uncultured Chitinophagaceae bacterium
CGACCGAAGGGAGTAGTCTTGTCAATTTTTAATTGACGAGACCGTAGCGTAGCGAAGCCCTGCATACCTGTCCCGAGTTTATAGATTCGGGAGCCTGGTGTCGTCATAGAGGCTTGCGGTAGGCTGTGGGGGAAAATACATTCTGTAGCAGCCTCTATGGCGAGAGCCGCCCTAATGAAAGTTTTATAGATTTTGTTCGTTGGGGGTTCGTTTCCATTCGATGAGTCCCCGTTTGGCTAGGATGAGAAAAATGAGGTATTGGAATGCCGTAATGGCGTATCCTTTTTCGAGAAACATAGGGATGGCGATGGTATTGCCGAGTATCCAAAAATGCCAGTTGAGGATGGATTTTCGAGCCATCAGATACATTGCTATGAGAAAGGTGGAGGTGGTGATGCTGTCTACATAATTGATCCAAGTGAGTTTTTGGAGCAGTGCGAGCCCTAGCGTATTTGCTTCAAGTGCATAGTGTCCTATATATATGCCCAAAACGAGCAGCGCAGAAGCATTGAAGAGTAAAATGAGTATGAGAATGGTTTTTTTGTCAATAGAATGAAGGGTGCGGTGTATGGTGGCATTATTTTTTTGCCACAATATCCAGCCATAAATACTCATTAAGGTATAGTACAAATTGATGAGCATATCGCCAAAAAGTTGCCACTGAAATAGCAAAATTGTATAAATAAAGGTACTAATGATGCCAATAGGGTAGACTAAAATATTTTTTTTTGTAGCAAAGTATACGCTGAGTATTCCCAGAATGGCGGCGATAGATTCAATAAGGATTTGGAAAATAGAATAGGTGGCGTAGGGTGCTAAAAGGTAGTCTATCATAGGATTGAGAAATAATTGTGTGTGCAAATGTAATTGAAAATATAATTAATTGAACACTTTTTTGAAGGTTTGTGGATAATGGGGGTTGTATTATTTTGTATTTTTATTAAAGAAAAGTGAAAAAAAAGTATTGACTTAAAAAAAATAGATTACTTTTGCACCACTTTTTCACTAAATAAATGAAACAAGTATCCGTTTTGAGGTGAGTAATTGCCTAGGATTTTGTTGTTTGACCAGCGATAAGAAAAGATGTTTTTAACATTTTCTTATTTTTTTCTTGCTGTTTAAAAAATAATCCTTACCTTTGCACCCTCAAATTTTTAAGATAAACGTAAAAAAAGTATAATAATTCATTGAATATGAACCAAAGAATACGAATAAAATTAAAGAGTTATGACCACGTGTTGGTTGATAATTCGGCAGAAAAGATAGTTAAATCGGTAAAAGCTACAGGTGCTGTGGTATCTGGACCTATTCCATTGCCTACACACAAGAATATCTTTACGGTATTGCGTTCACCGCACGTAAACTCAAACTCTAAAGAACAATTTCAATTGTGTACTTACAAGAGATTGATGGATATCTATTCTAGTTCTTCAAAAACGGTAGATGCGTTGATGAAATTGGAATTGCCAAGTGGAGTAGATGTAGAGATCAAAATCTAATAGATACAATATTAATAAATAAAAAAGACGATAAGCAAGACCAAACTTGTCGATGTCGAAAAAAACTAAAAAATAAAAAATGAAAGGAATTATTGGAAAAAAGCTAGGAATGACTAGCTACTTTGACGAAAAAGGAAATAGTATAGCTTGTACTATTATCGAAGCAGGACCTTGTGTAGTAACACAGGTAAAGACAGAAGAAACGGATGGTTATTCTGCATTGCAAATTGCATTTGACGAGAAGAAAGAAAAAAATACCAGCAACGGTATGAAAGGTCACTTTGCAAAAGCAAACACATCTCCAAAAAAACACATTGTAGAAATTAAAGGATTTGATGGCAAAGCTATGGGCGACATCATCTCTGCAGCTGACTTTGTAGAAGGCGAAAAAGTAGAGTTGTATGGTACATCAAAAGGAAAAGGATTTCAAGGTGTAGTAAAAAGACACGGATTTAGTGGGGTAGGAATGGGTTCTCACGGACAGCATGACAGACAAAGAGCACCAGGATCTATTGGAGCATCTTCTTTCCCAAGTAGAGTATTCAAAGGCATGAGAATGGCTGGAAGAATGGGAGGCGATAGAGTGAAATTGAAAGGAATAGCTATATTGAAAATATTTGCTGATAGAAATATTATGTTGGTAAAAGGAACTGTACCTGGCGCTAACAATTCATATATAGTTTTACAAAAGTAATTAAATATAGAAGATAAAAAGTAAGGTAATGAAATTAGATATCGTAAATATAGAAGGAAAAGCTACTGGCAAATCAATTGAATTGGAAGATTCAGTATTTGCAATAGAGCCTAATCAACATGTATTGTATTTGGCCGTAAAACAATTTTTGGCAAATCAAAGACAAGGTACACACAAAGTAAAACAAAGAGCAGAGCACTCTGGTTCTACAAAGAAATTGCATAGACAAAAAGGAACAGGAGGATCGAGAAAAGGAAGTACCAAAAACCCTGTATATGGAAATGGTAGAACTTTTGGTCCACAACCAAGAGATTATTCTTTCAAATTGAACAGAAAGGTAAAAGCTTTGGCAAATCGTTCGGCATTGTCTGCAAAAGCAAAAGAAAATAGCATTATTGTAGTAGAAGATTTCAACTACAACGAAATACAAACAAAGAATCACGTAAAAACGTTGAATAACTTGAACGTGGCTATGGATAAATCAATTTTTGTATTGCCATCAAATATTCAAAATGTAGTATTGAGCAGTAGAAATATCCCTAATTCAAAAACGGTAAATGCAAGCGACTTGCATGTATATGATATTTTGAATTGTGATAAATTGATTATAAGCGAAAGCAGTATATCATTATTAACTGAAAGATTAAAATAATATTGAAATGGAAGGTACAAAAAGAGTTTTGATCAAACCACTTGTTACAGAAAAAAGTAATAAAGTAACTGAAAAAGAAAACAAGTATGCTTTTTTAGTAGAAAAAACAGCTACAAAACATGCCATTAGAAAAGCGGTAGAAGATTTTTTTAATGTAAATGTAGTAGCCGTAAATACTTCAATCACTCCTGGAAAAGTTAAAACAAAAATGACTAAGAAAGGTGTAGTAGAAGGAAGAAAGTCTGCAAGCAAAAAAGCTTATATTACAATTAAAGAAGGTCAGAGTATAGATATTTATAATTAATAAATTAAGAGAAAATGGCGATTAGAAAATTTAAACCAGTAACTCCTGGTACTAGACATAGAGTAGGGAATACCTATTCAGAAATTACAACAAGTACTCCTGAGAAATCATTGGTAGTAACTATCTCTAATACAGGAGGTAGAAATAACCAAGGAAGAAGAAGTATGCGTCATATAGGTGGCGGAAACAAAAGACAATACAGATTGGTTGATTTCAAAAGAAATAATTTTGGAGTAGAAGGAACTGTAGCAAGTATTGAATACGATCCATTTAGAACAGCTTTTATCTCATTGGTAAAATTTGCTAATGGAGAGAAAAGATATATCTTGGCTCCAAACGGAATCAAAGTAGGACAAAAAATTGTTTCAGGTACAGGTTCTTCACCAGATTTGGGAAATACATTGCCATTGTCTGAAATTCCATTGGGATCTGTGATTCATAATATAGAATTGCAACCAGGAAGAGGTGGTCAAATGGTAAGAAGTGCAGGAGCTAGTGCTCAATTGCTTTCAAGAGAAGGAAAATATGCTTTATTGAAATTGAACTCAGGCGAGAATAGAATGGTATTGGCTACTTGTATGGCTACTATTGGTTCGGTATCAAATGGAGATCATTCTTTGGAAATCAAAGGTAAAGCGGGTAAAAGTAGACATTTAGGAAGAAGACCAAGAACAAGAGGGGTAGCAATGAACCCTGTAGATCACCCGATGGGTGGTGGTGAAGGTAGATCTTCTGGAGGTCACCCAAGATCAAGAAATGGCCAAAAATCTAAAGGTTTGAAAACTAGAGATAAAAATAAGGCTAGTTCAAGAATGATAGTAAGTAAACGTAAAGGTAAATAATAATAAATTTAAGTAAAATGGCAAGATCTTTAAAGAAAGGACCTTATGTAGCGTATAAGCTTTTGAAAAAAGTTGAAGCTCTAAATGATAGCGATAAAAAATCAACTATCAAAACTTGGAGTAGAGCGAGTATGATAATTCCTGATATGGTAGGACATACCTTTGCAGTACATAATGGAAATAAATTTTTCCCTGTATATGTAACTGAGAATATGGTTGGTCATAAATTAGGCGAATTCTCACCTACAAGAAATTTTAAAGGACATTCATCGAAAAAAATTAAATAATAAATAGTAGATAAAATGGAAGCTGTAGCAAAATTAAATAATTGCCCTACTTCGCCAAGAAAAATGCGTTTGGTGGCAGATATTATTAGAGGAAAAGAGGCATTCAATGCGTTGAGTATATTGAAATTCAACAAAAAAGAACCTGCAAAAAAATTACATAAACTTTTGTTGTCTGCCATTAATAATTGGGAGCAAAAAAGTGGTGAGAGTGCTGAAAATGTAGAGCTATATGTAAAAACTATCTTTGTAAATGAAGGAAAAATGTTGAAACGTTTTCAACCAGCTCCTCAAGGTAGAGCATACAGAATCAGAAAGAGAAGTAATCACGTTTCTATAACTTTGGAAAATAAAACAGCTTAATTAGATTTAATAAATAGAAGATAATGGGACAAAAAACGAATCCAATAGCAAATAGATTAGGAATTATCAGAGGATGGGAATCTAACTGGTACGGTGGAAAAACGGCTGGTGAGAAAATGGTAGAAGATGAAAAAATAAGATTGTACATCAATACCAAAATTCCAAAAGCAGGAATTTCAAAAATAGTAATTGAGAGAACTCTTAAGAGAGTAACTGTAACAATACACACTTCAAAACCAGGTATCGTTATCGGTAAAGGCGGTAAAGATGTAGAAGATTTGAAAAAAGAATTGGACAAAGTAACTGGAAAGGAAATTCAAATCAATATTATTGAAGTAAGAAACCCAGATGTAGATGCGGCTATTGTAGGCGAATCTATTGCAAAGCAACTTGAAGCGAGAGTTAACTACAAAAGAGCTGTAAAAATGGCTTTGGCTAGTGCAATCCGAATGGGAGCTGAGGGTATCAAAGTTAGATGTAGTGGAAGATTGGGTGGTGTAGAGATGGCACGTTCTGAAGAATTTAAATTGGGAAGAACTCCATTGCATACATTTAGAGCTGATATAGACTATGCTTGGAAAGAAGCTTTGACTATTTATGGAAAAATAGGAATTAAAGTATGGATATGTAGAGGAGAGCAATTAGGAAAAGTAGATTTGAGCCCTAATCAAGAGAGCAAAAACGAACCACCTAAAAATGCAAATAGAGGCGAAGGATTCAAGAATGATAGACGTGGTGGAGGAAAACGTACAAGACCAAATAAATAATTAATTTTAAAATAGGAGAAAGATATGTTATTACCTAAAAGAACGAAATTTAGAAAGCAGTTCAAAGGAAAGATTAAAGGAAATGCTACAAGAGGATTTCAATTATCGCAAGGATCTTTTGGTTTAAAAAGTTTGGATGAAGGATGGATTACAAACAGACAAATTGAGTCTGCGCGTATTGCCTTGACAAGATATATGAAAAGAGAAGGTCAAGTGTGGATCAAAATATTTCCAGACAAGCCTATTACAAAGAAACCAGCAGAGGTAAGGATGGGTAAAGGTAAAGGTAACCCAGAAGGATGGGTGGCTGTAATCAAACCAGGAACTCTTTTGTTTGAGATTGATGGTGTACCTACAGAAGTTGCAAGAGAAGCATTGAGATTGGCAGCACAAAAAATGCCATGTAAATGTAAATTTATAACAAGATACGATTACGTAGAAGCATAAAATAGTAAATTATAGTTAATATGGCAAAGAATAAAAATAATTTTGCAAGCATGTCAAAAGAAGATTTGACAAAAGCTATTAGAGAGGAAAAAGTAAAATATTTGAGAATGCAATTTAATCATTCAGTTTCTCCATTGGCAAATCCAATTGAATTGAGATTTGTAAGAAGAAACATTGCTAGAATGTTTACTGTATTATCTACAAAATAATAGTATTGATATAAATAATTATTGAAATGGAAGAAAGAAATAAAAGAAAAGAACTGATTGGATTGGTTGTAAGTGATAAAAGACAAAAAACCATTACGATTTTAGTAGAAAGAAAAGAAAAACACCCTTTGTACGGAAAGGTAATGAAAAAATCTAAGAAGTTTCAGGCTCATGATGAAAATAATGAGTGTAAAATAGGAGATACTGTAAAAGTAGCAGAAACAAGACCTCTTAGCAAAACTAAGAGATGGAGATTGGTACAAATTATTGAAAAAGCTAAGTAATATTAATAAAAATGGTACAACAAGAATCAAGATTAAATGTTGCGGATAATAGTGGAGCTAAAGAAGTTTTAGTTATTCGCGTATTGGGAGGTACAAAAAGAAGATATGCTTCTATTGGCGATCAAATAATCGTAACTGTAAAGAAAGCTTTACCTAGTTCAGGATTGAAAAAAGGTACTGTATCAAGAGCAGTAGTAGTAAGAACAAAAAAGCACATCAAGAGAAAAGACGGAAGTTATATTAGATTTGATGACAATGCATGTGTATTGTTAAATGCATCTGATGAACCAAGAGGATCTCGTATTTTTGGCCCTGTAGCAAGAGAGCTAAGAGACGCAGATTATATGAAGATTGTTTCTTTGGCACCTGAAGTTATTTAATTAATAAAATAATATTAAAATAGAGATGAGCGCAATTAAATTAAAAATAAAAAAAGGAGATAAAGTAAGAGTTATCTCTGGAGATGATAAAGGAAAGGACGGAGTAGTGATTAGAGTAGATAAAGCTAAAATGAGAGTTTTGGTAGAGGGTATTAATATCGTTAAAAGACATACCAAACCAAGTGCTGCTAATCAAGAGGGTGGAATTATAGAGAAAGAAGCTCCTATTCATATCTCTAATGTTATGATTTTGGATGGTGATACTACCTCTAAAATTGGAAGAAGAGTAGAGGATGATAAAATCGTTCGCTATTTTAAAAAATCAGATAAAAATATATAATTTTGAATAATATGTATACTCCTAGATTAAAAGAAAAGTATAAAAGCGAAGTTGCAAAATTACTTCAAGATAAATACCAATATAAATCTATTATGCAAGTACCTAGCTTGACTAAGATTGTTATCAATCAAGGTGTAAAAGGTGCTGTATCTGACAAAAAATTGGTAACGAATGCAGTAGATGAGATGACTATAATTGCGGGTCAAAGAGCGGTTTCTACATTCTCTAAAAAAGATATTTCCAACTTTAAGTTGAGAAAAGGAATGCCTATTGGTGCAAAAGTTACATTGAGAAATAATGCAATGTATGAATTTTTGGATAGATTGGTTTCTGTAGCTTTGCCAAGGGTAAGAGACTTTAGAGGAATCAATAATAAAGGATTTGATGGAAGAGGAAATTATACTATGGGTATTACTGAGCATATCATTTTCCCTGAGATAGATATTGATAAAATCAACAAAATCAACGGAATGGATATTACTTTTGTTACCACAGCCAAAACTGATGCTGAGGCAATGGAATTGTTGAAAATGATGGGATTACCTTTTAAACAATAATATAAACGATTTTTAAAATAATAATATGGCAAGTAAATCGCTAATAGCTAGAGAAGTCAAAAGAGAAAAATTAGTTGCAAAATTCGCTGAAAAGAGAAAGCAATTAAAGGAAGCAGGTGAATGGTTGGAATTGGATAAATTACCTAAAAATTCATCAAAAGTAAGATTGCACAATAGATGTAAAATTACAGGAAGACCAAAAGGATATATTCGTTATTTCTCAATTTCGAGAAACGTTTTTAGAGAGTTGGCTTCTTATGGTAAATTACCAGGTGTAACAAAATCAAGTTGGTAAAAACATTTGTGAATAATAAAGTAAATTAAAAAATATGTATACAGATCCTATTTCAGATTATTTAACTAGAATCAGAAATGCTCAAATGGCAGGACATAGAATAGTAGAAATACCTGCTTCAAATTTGAAATTAAAAATTACTGAGATTCTTTATGATTTTGGTTTTATTTCTAAATATAAATTTGAAAAAGAAGCATTTGGAGGACAAGGTGTAGTTAAGATTGCATTAAAGTATGATCCAGTTTCTAAAATGCCAATGATAAAAGAATTGAGAAGATTGAGTAGACCGGGGTTGAGAAGATATGCTCCAGCTAGTGAAATTCCAAGCACCTTGTCTGGTTTCCACTCGTCGCCGTGCCTGTAGCGAGGTCAAATGTTCCGATGGCTCCGGTGTTGG
>CAZUUI010000087.1:0-2716 GCA_964622955.1 uncultured Chitinophagaceae bacterium
GATGGCTTATATTTTGGCCTCTTTGGCGAGGGCACGCCCTATAATAGATATTGGGAAAGGAATTTCCTAATAATTTAGCTCGTAGAATTCTTTGTATCGGCTCCAAGCGCCTGTCATCTGGAGCAAATCGAAATTGGAGGTGGAGATAACGGTATAGTCAAAATTTTCGGTATATTTGGCTAAAGTGGATTCGGATTTTAGAAATTCATTCATCCCAAGTGCTTTGGCTACTCGGTCAAATCGTCCTATGGTGAAATAAGGCTTTTTTTGGATAAAGACGAGCTCTACTAGGATTTTGGAATTGGGAAAATTCTTATAAACGACTTTTTCGAGTTCATTTTTGAGCAAATACACATTTTCGATATCTGAAATGGCTATGATACATAAATGCGGTGCTTGTGCATTGAAATAGAAATTAACGGTTGGAGCTTCTTTGGCTATCGATGTTACCTGTTCTGTGCTATCATCCGATTTTGCCGAAAAAAGCGATTCGGTCTTTTGAATCCCCGAATTGGAGGCATTTGACGTCAAGATGGGGCTTTTGAATGAATCTTTGTTCACCTGTTTTGCATATTGGAGCCAATCTTTGGCGGTATTGAATTCTTTGGCATTGGGATAGAACTTCACTATGGTGTCGAGGGTTCCTACATATTCGTCAAATTGACAATATTTTGAATGTGCCATAGCTTTGAGGAGCATATATTTGGGAGCCATCTTACTTTCTTTGTTGTTATCTATAAATTCTTTGCAGAGATTGATGGTTTTGGAATAATTTTTGGCTTCGAAGCTGGCAAATATTTTTTTGTAGTTAGTAGCCGCAAGTATTTCTTCTTTGGAATCGAGTTCTTTTCGGTTTGGATTTTTTATAAAATCAATATATTTTGATTTGGGATAGGTTTCAAACAATTTGTTTTTGACCTCATTAGCTTTCCCAAAATCATTGGATTCATTGTACAATAAATACAGTGCATACAATATCTCTTCTTCTTCTTTGGAAAAAGGCGTGTAGCGCTTCCAAGCCATATTGTAGGTTTCGATAGCTTTATCATTATCTTTGATATCATAATGATAGATTCGTGCCATTTTTAGCAAGGCATCTTGTGTTTCTACAATAATTTTTTCTTTTTGTAGTGGTTCAAAAGGAAGTCTACTCAGCTCTATATCGGCTATATCATCGGTTGCTAAGTTGGGAATATCTACATCTTTTATCTTGTCTTTTGAAATTTCGTTGAAGGAATTGCTACCCAACAATTCTGGTGGTGCCAATTTCCAGTTGTCTTTCAATTTAATTTTGCCCCACTTTCTTTGAAATACGTCTTTGCCTCGAGCTACATTGGATTCATTTCCAAAATACCAATTGGAATTATTATTAGACGAATTGGGCGTATTGTTTTGTGCTTCTATTTTTGTAGTCTCAATAATTTGACGATTCTCCTCTTCCTTTTTTTCTTTGTTCAATTTTTTGCTAATAATGGCTTTGGCTTTGGCTTTGCCCATTTGAACCAATTCAATAATGGAATCGTTTTTTTCGTAGATTTGATAATTTTTGCTCAATTCAAGCAAGGATTTTGTTTTGTTTTTAAATTCTTCTTTGAATTTGTAATCCGCTGGGATAAAAAGATTGGCACTATCGTAATAATTGGCCGCAGGAATGTAATTTTTCTTATTTAAGAAAAAAGTACCTATTTTTTCATAAGATAAGAATTTTTGGTCATTATTTTTGGATACTTCAATAGATTTTAAATAATTTTTAATGGCATTGTCCTTGTCATTGATTTGTGCATAACAATTTCCAATTGCATAATATATCCTATCTAATCGATTGATATTGCTTCCTTTGTTCAATAATTTTTCTAAATCGGAAATGGTGGATTGCATAGCGCCTTTTGAAGACAAATCGGCTATTTTTAAAATAGCTTCAAATTTTAAATCCTCGTGGGCTTTGCCCAACAATACTTTGTGATACAATCCCAGTGCCTTGGACTTATCATTTGCCAATTCATAGACTTGTGCGGTAATGAATTGGTTTCGTGCTAATTCTTTCTTATCTTTTGTTTTTTCAAGAATTTCTTTAAGCAATTCCAATGCAGGCAAATATTCTTTTTTGGCAATATGCAGCGTAGTTTTAACCTTGTTCAATTCATTTCGATATTCAATTGGAAAACTCCAGTCGGATTCGGTATTTAATATTACAGATTGAGCATCGGAATATTTTTCTAATTTTATCAAGGTTTTCACTACCCAAATAATGGCTTCATTTCGAGCATATTTGTGCGGAAGGCTGGCATTGGAAATAGGCTTTTTGGTTTTTCGAGCCAATTTGAGGGCTTTTTCATATTTTTTGGGATAGCCACCACGAATATGGTCGTTGTGATAATCTTTTGGATAATAGGTAGTTACATATTGAAACTGAATAAGCGCCGAATCATAAAATCCTCGGTAATAAAATACTTTACCATTGAGCAATAAAGCATCATCTACCCATCTACTTTTTGATTTTTTGGTAAATATTTTTGAGGCTTTCTTTCCCACATCACCCCAATGGCTGGTTGCTACAAAATCTTCTTTGTTGTATTCAAAAGGATAAAACGACAAAACTCCATCTATTTTTTCGGTTTTTTCTTTGCGGACTTCATTGAAGCCCATTTTATATTTATTTTTTTCGTTAAAATAAGTGTTATAGTATGTGGTAAAATTAATCACAGATTGTTTAAAT
>CAZUUI010000087.1:2726-8288 GCA_964622955.1 uncultured Chitinophagaceae bacterium
TACCACATACCCCATGCCTTGTGGGTGGGTATCTCTTGACAATTCGTATGCTTTTCTTACTTGTTCTTCTGTGTATAGTTTCATTGCTCACCTCCTCCGTATGTTTCGTTGAAATAAGTGTTATAGTATGTAGTAAAATTAATCACAGATTGTTTAAATCCGCGATACTTGGAATTGGAACACGAAGACAAAAAACTCGCTACAAACAGGAATAATAAAAAATTTAAAAGGTTATTTTTCAATTTAATTGTGTATTTTCGTGCTTTATTATTATTTTTTTTGAAGTTAATTGCTACATAAACTAAAAAAAAAGGATTTTATTATAGAAATTATACTTTAATTTTGCAAATATACAAAGGCACCATGAATATACGCTTTAAAAATTTATTTAAAAACTTAAAATACAAGTATCGTTTGGTAATATATAACGAGTCTACCTTTGAGTCTGTAGCTACTCTGTTCTTATCGAAACTAAATATAATTCTCTTATTTTGCTTAATGACATTAGTAAGCATGCTTATATCAATTTTGATCATAACATTTTCTCCATTAAAATACTATATGCCTGGATATGGCGATGCTGCAGTAAGAAAACAACTAAGAGAGCTAATGCATGAATCCGAAAAAATGAAAATAGAAATGGAACAAAATGAATTATGGGCAAACCAAATTAAAGAAGTTTTAAAAGGAGAAATTCCTGCCGATAAAATATATAAAAAGGATGAACAAACTATTGGAACAAAAGAAGATTCTAAAAATTAATTTTTTTATCTTATCTTTGCTTTCCAATCTTTCAATAAATTTTAATTAAACAGCTATGTTCGGTAAAAAAGAAGTTAACCATTCTCAATTTTCAATGCAAGCGATAAATAATATCGGAAATGGTACAATAATAGATGGTAATATAAAAACAGATGGCGATATTCGTATTGACGGAAAAGTGAATGGCAATATTCAAACTTCGGGAAGATTGGTTCTAGGAACTACCTGCCAAGTTGTAGGTGATATAATATGTCTTGACGGAAGTATTGATGGATTTGTAAGAGGAAATATTCAAGTTAAAGAAATTTTGAAAATTTCAAAAACAGCCAATATTGATGGAAATATTCAAACTGGGAAATTAATTGTAGAAGAAGGAGCTGTAATTCAAGCAAAAATATCAATGGCTGGTGGACAAAAACAAGTTCAAAATGCCCCAACTCAACAAATAAATAAACCAAATAATTAACAGGATTGATTCCACAGAAATACAACAAATTTGCACAATACAGTGGACTAGCCTTTCAGTTGCTGGCTTATATTTTGGTGGGGTTTTTTATTGGGAAATGGGTGGATAGCAAAATGGAAAACAAAGAACCCTATGGCATTTTGTTTTTTTCTACTATTTTCCTTGTTATGGCATTGTATAGTATCGTTAAAGATATAACCAAAAGCGAAAAATAAATGAAGTGGTATATTTTCTACTTTTTTGCGCTATTTTGTATTGCTGTTTTATTCTATTTTTTCTTCAAAATTGCAATTGATAGCTATTTTATTATGCCAATTGCTGTTTTTGGACTTTTATCTAGTTTTTTTACCCTTTTCAATTATTTTATAAAAAAAGAAAACAATCTTACCTTTCTGAAAATTTTCTTTGCTTCTATAGCTCTCAAAGGATTGATTTTATTTGGTTTTATGGCTTGGTTTTATATCGCCAATCTTTCTCAGATTTATTATTATTTCTTAATGGCATTGTATCTCAATTTTATAATCTTTAGCGTAGGAGTTACTTCAAAATATAACTCATAACCTTTATCAGATATGAAAAAAATAACTCTTTTAGGAACAGGAAAAAGTAGCCAACATCTTCTACAAAATTTGTACAGATATTCAGAGTCTTGGAATATTCAGCTTGCTATTGGCGACCTAGATATTTCGGTTTTCAAAAAAAAATATGCCGAAAAACCCCATGTTTCTTTTTTTGAGTTCAAAAAAGATAATTTTGAGGCAATAGAATCTCAAATCAAGGATAGTTTTCTTACCATTTCAATGCTTCCCGCTACGCTTCATATTCATATTGCAAAAATGTGTCTTGCGCATAATAGCCATTTGATTACTCCTTCTTATGTATCGGAAGAAATGAAAACTTTGGATAGCGAAGCAAAAGCAAAAAAATTGATTTTTCTTAACGAAATGGGATTTGATCCAGGCATAGATCATCTTACCACGATGAAAGTATATCATGAATTGCTAGAAAAAGGTGCAAAACTCACCTCTTATAAATCGTATGCAGGCGGACTGGTAGCTCCAAAATCCGACACCAACTCTTGGGGATATAAATTTAGCTGGAATCCCCGCAATGTAATCCTAGCCGGACAAGGTGGCACTATAAAGTATTTGGAAAACAACAAAAATAGATATATCCCATATTACGCATTATTCCAAAATGCTGAAAAAGTATCCATTTCCAATGGATTGACTTTTGATGGCTATGCCAATAGGGATTCGCTTAAATACAAAGAAGTATATAATTGGAATGAAATAGAAACGCTATATCGAGGTACTTTGCGTCGTCCAGGTTTTTGTAGCGCATGGAATGTATTGGTTATGTTAGGATTGACCGATGATAGTTTTGAACTTAACTTGCCCGAAAATTGCACATACTATGACTTTTATAGCCTATTTTATGATAATAAAACACTAAAAAATCAATTTGCTGCTATTTGGAACGATGATTTAGAAAAGAAATTAGACTTCATAGGATTCCATGACAAAAAATCGATTCTCAAAAAAACTCAAGGAAGTCCAGCCTCCATTTTACAATCTATTTTGGAAGACAAATGGGCTTTAGGCTCCGAAGACACCGATTTTGTGGTGATGGTTCATTATTTTGAATTTCTCCAAAACAATAAAAAATATAGAATAGAAAGCTATATGACCTTGGAAGGCGAAGACGCTATCTACACCGCTATGTCAAAAACAGTAGGAATGCCCATATTTTTCGCAGCGGAAATGATCCTTCAAGATAAAATGGATGAAACTGGAATAGTACTTCCTTTGAAAAAAGAAATTTATGAGCCAATTTTGAAAAAATTAGAAGGTATTGGAGTCGTTTTTCATGAAAAAACATTAGAAATCAACTAAATGGAAGGTGTAATTATTCGTTCTACAGGATCGTGGTATAATGTTTGGTGTGAGTCTATTACATCCGAAATAATGGCTCGGCTCAAAGGTTCTTTTCGTCAAGATGAATCTAAGTTTACCAATCCAATAGCTGTGGGCGATATAGTAGCATTAACTTATGAAAATGGCGATTATATAATTGACCAAATTAAAGAACGTAGAAATTATATCGTTCGCCAATCGCCAAAACATAGACTGGCAAAACATATTATTGCAAGCAATCTAGACCAAGCTGCATTGATAGTGAGTATCAATAAACCCAGGACATCTTCGGGTTTTATCGATAGATTTATCACTACCGCCGAAGCGTACAACATCCCTATTGTATTGATTATCAATAAAATTGATTTATACAAATCGGAAAAAGACAACGCAATACTTGAAGAATGGATGCAAACGTATACAAATCTTGGCTATAACGTAATAGCTACTTCGGCTGAAGAAAAAGTAGGTTTGGATGAATTAAAAAATGCGCTAAAAGGTAAGCAAACACTCTTTTCGGGGCACTCTGGCGTAGGCAAATCGAGCCTACTCAATGCAATTGACCCCAGTTTGAATTTACGAACCAATGTGATATCGAAAATGCATGAAAAAGGAATGCACACCACTACCTATGCCGAAATGTTTTTTTCGAAAGAACTCAATGCTAATTTTATAGATACGCCTGGCATCAAGGAATTTGGAGTTTTAGCAATAGAAAAACATGAGCTGAAATATTATTTTAGAGAAATGGCAGCCTTACTCAATCAATGTAAATTTGATAACTGCCTCCATATCAATGAACCTCAATGTAAAGTAATGGAACTATGGAATGAAGATAAAATAGCGGACTTTCGATATCAAAACTATCGAAATATTTTGGATGATATTATCTCGCAAAATGATAGTTGGGAACGTAAATAGTTAAAAACTTAATCATTAACAATGAAAGCGGTAATACAAAGAGTCACACACGCACAAGTAAACGTAAATGGTGAAATAGTTGGTAAAATTAACAAAGGGCTTTTAGTTTTTTTAGGTATTGGGAGTTCTGATTCTGAAGCAGATTCAGACTATTTGATAAAGAAAATAATAAATTTAAGAATTTTTAACGATAGCGATTCAAAGATGAATTTATCATTAAAAGATGTTAATGGAGAACTCTTGGTTATTAGCCAATTTACACTCTATGCCGACACGCAAAAAGGAAATAGACCTTCATACACATCTGCTGCTCAACCCATTGTAGCAAAAGAAATATATAATTCATTTCTTTCAAAACTAGAAACTGTATTTGAAAAAAAAATTGAATCTGGAATTTTTGGTGCCGACATGAAAGTAGAATTACTTAATGATGGCCCTGTAACCATTATTATTGATAGCAAAAATTAATTAAAAAAATTATTTTTGTAATCTAAATATTAAGTTGTGAGATCATTATATATTTTAATTTTAATATGGATGCCATTGACATTTTTTAGTCAAGATACATCTAAAGACAGTTTTGATTTAGAGAATAATTGTCAATTTTCACCTATTATAAAAAAGACATGGACATACCATCATGGGTTGAACGCTACATTTCTTTACCTTCCCAATTCATGGCTTGAAGAAACTGTAAGTGCACCTATGCTTTTTTATAGAGCCAATTTTTATCTTCCATACAAACTTGTAGTTCAAGCTGATATAAAAACTATTGGAATAGCAAATGAAATAAGAATTGGCGCTGGTTATCACCACACTTTTAACAAAAAATGGCATACAGCATTAGGTTATCAATTAGGTTATAATTTTGGTTTTTTAAATCAGTTTGGATATAACAACGACATCAAAGTTGTACAGCAGCATCCTTATGTCAATATTGGATATTCATTAAAAGATGTGGCTTTTACTTTTAATGCAAAAATTGATTTGATTAGCAAAATCTATTACTCAGCGGGTGATGTAGAAAACTCGTTTAATACAAAAGCCGTTAATGGTTACACCTTTGGATTGATGATGGAACAACGAATTTTTAAAAACAAAACATTTGCACTTGGATTTAATGCCAATATTATGCAGTTTCATATTTTGGGCTGGCCAGCCTTCAATACCATAAGACAAAAATTTTTCATACCCGAATTTACATTTGGATTTAAATTGTAGTAACATGAAATTGAATCAATTATTCTTTATTTTTGGAATTTTCCTTTTATCGGCCTGTACCAAAGATACTATTACGGCCGATGCGTCTTTGGATCAAATCATTTTGAATAATACACAACCTATTCCTGATCAATACAAACCCTTATTGGAAGGTGTTTTTACGCATTCTTCGGGAAATCCAAAATTAGGAAACTCATATGTAGGCGTTTGGAAACGAAATAATTTTTGCTTTTTCAGCAATAGAAATGGTACGTATATTTATTTTGAAGCGGGTTT
>CAZUUI010000088.1:0-8181 GCA_964622955.1 uncultured Chitinophagaceae bacterium
TAAAACTGCTTCCTGCGATACGATACCAAAAAAGTTTCGATAATTTTTTAAATCAATTGTCTCAACAGCGATACCGTCTATTTCTATCTGTCCTTTTTGGGGTGTAATGAACTGGAGAATTAGGTCAAAAAGTGTGCTTTTACCTGCGCCACTAGCTCCAACAAGTGCATATTTTTTCCCTTTTTCAAATGTAAAAGAAAAATTATCAATTGCATACGATTGACTATTGGGATATTGAAATGAAATGTTTTTGAATGTTATATTATTTTGGAACGAAGACAATGTTTGAGTGCGTTGAAGCAAAGAATCGTCCGAATCGGGTGCGTCCAATATCTCTTGGATACGTTCGAAAGATGCCATACCTTTTTTAATTTCATAAAACGCGGATGAAAAACTCTTAGCTGGCGGAATTAATTGCGAAAAAATAACCATAAAGGCTATGAAATTTGAAGGATTGAGATTGCCTCCTGCAAGTACCAATTGACCTCCAAACCACAAAACAATACAAACCACAATTATGGCTAGAAATTCCGTAAGGGGAGAGGATAGGTCTCTTTTTCGATACATTTTGTTGAATACATCGTAGTAGTTTTTGTTTTCGGTAGCAAATTTATTTTTTATCCAATCTTGCACAAAATATGCTTGAATTATTTTGATTCCCGATATACTTTCATCGATAATAGAAGTGAGTTTTCCCAATACTTCTTTTCCTTCTTTACTCTCTTTTTTGAGGCTTTTGCCTATTCTACCTATGAACAACGCCATAAAAATAATCATCCCAAACACAAATAAAGTCAATGGTGTACTAATCGTAAACATAGCCATTAGAAAAAGTACCACATTGAGCGGAGATTGGATAGAAGTTTCGAGTGTATTCATAATACTGTACTCGATTTCGGTCAAATCGGAGGTGAATTTAGTGATAAGGCTTCCTTTTTTTTCTTCTTGAAAAAAAGATGTGGGCAATCGGAGCATTTTTTCGTAAAGTTGATTTCGCAAATCAAAAATGAGTTGATTTCGCAAAGGTGCCAATACAAAAAGGGCTAAATATCGAAATAGATTTTTTAAAAGAAATACAACACAAACGATAATGCAGAAATACGCTAGGGCAGAGGCTTTGCCGTATGTCTGAATTTGAAGGGATAAATTGTAATAAAAAAGGTCTACAAAATAGTCTTTTGAGAGATGAAAAACGGGTTTTGTGAGAATTAACTGCGTTTTGTCAAATAATAATTCCAAAAAAGGAACCAACATAACCAAACTGACCAAAGAAAATAGTACTGTGAAAATACTGAAGATCATATACAAAAAAACGAGTTTTTTGTATGGAAAAATTTTGCTTAGTAATGAAAAATAGTTTTTCAATGTATATGTTTTTAGTGAAAATGAAATCTTAGATTTCTCTATTCATATCAAAACCTTCAAGAATTTCGGCAACACGTTTTACAAAAGTTCCACCTACAAATCCATCAATGACTCTGTGGTCGTAACTATGCGATAAATACATCATACTACGGATAGCTATGCTGTCTTGACCGTTGGTTTCTATCACTACAGGTTTTTTGACAATAGCACCTACCCCCAAAATAGCTACTTGAGGCTGGTTGATAATAGGTGTTCCAAATAAATTTCCAAATGAACCTAAGTTGGTCATCGTATAGGTGCCTCCTTGAATTTCATCGGGTTTTAATTGATTTTTCTTAGCACGTGCGCCTAGGTCGTTTACTTTTTTGGCAAGACCAAGCATATTGAGCATATCGGCATTTTTGATTACAGGAACTATCAAATTGCCATCGGGTAGGGCAGCTGCCATACCGATATTGATGTCTTTTTTATAAATAATATTATTGCCATCAAGCGAAGCTGTCAAAATTGGGAATTCCAATAATGCTTTAGCTATAGCTTCAATCAAAATAGGTGTAAATGTTAAATTTTCACCATATTTTTCTTTAAATTTATTTTTATGTTTATTTCTCCAAGCTACCATATTGGTCACATCCGCTTCTATGAAAGAGCATACGTGAGCCGAAGTTTGAATAGATTTAATCATATGATCGGCAATCAATTTTCGCATACGATCCATTGGTACTATATTGGTATCACCGTTTGTGGCTAAGGCATTGTTCGTCGCTACAACCTCTTTTTGTTCTACTTTTGGTGCTTCCACTTTAGGTTCATTTATAGACTGCGAAACGCTTTCTTTACGTGAAGAGCTTGATTTTGAACCAATATAAGCGAGAATATCATCTTTTGTAATTCTACCTTCTTTGCCAGAGCCAATGATCGCTTCCAAATCGTCCGAAGTCAAACCTTCTTCTTTGGCTATATTTTGTACTAGAGGAGAAAGAAATTTATCGGTCTTAATAGATTCTACCGATTTATTTTCTACAATTTTTGGAGTATGAACTTTTTCTTCAACTACAGGGGTAATAATTTTTTCTTCCGTTTTTTCAATTTTAACTTCTGGTGCAGGAGCTGTCGCTTCACCTCCTGTAGAAATAATAGCAAAAGGTTTTCCCACAGCAATTACATCATTGTCGTTAAACAATTTTTTGTGTAGTGTCCCTGAAACGGTTGAAGGTACTTCACTATTGACTTTATCGGTAGCTACTTCTATCAAATTCTCGTCAACAGATACTGCATCTCCTTCATTTTTCATCCAAGAAATTAATGTAGCTTCTATGATTCCTTCGCCCATTGCGGGTAGTAAAATTTCTACTAATGCCATTATATATTATTATTAAAATTTAAGCAAAACTAAATAAAATTTATTAAACCGAACACTCAAACTATGTTTTAATCTACAGTAGCTATACATTTCAACTCAATAGAAATAGAACTGGGAAGACTGCTAACTTCTACTGTGGTTCTACAAGGCATAGCATCTTTGAAATACTCTGCATATAATTTGTTGTAAATGTGGAAATCTCGTTTCATATTTACAAGAAAAACGGTTACATCTACCAAGTTTTCCCATTTGCTACCGCTTTCTTCCAGTACGGTTTTTACATTTTCAAAAACCGAACGACATTGTTTTTCAAAATCAAAAGCAAGATAATTTCCATATTTATCCATTTCCAATCCAGGAATTAAGTCTGTTCCAGCCGTTCGTGGACCAATACCACTTAAAAATAATAAATTTCCAACTTTTTTTGAATGTGGATACAGTCCTAATGGTTTTGCTGCTTTTTCTGTTAAAATATGTTTTTCCATTTTTGTTAAGTTAATTATTGAAACAAAAAAACGACTTCCAGAATATGAAAGTCGTTTTGTATATTTTTAAATTTGAGTATCGAAAAAGAATTAAGCCATTCTTTTTTCTTTGATTCTCATTGCTTTTCCTTTCAAATCTCTGATGTAGAATATTTTTGATCTTCTAACTCTACCGTGTTTGTTCACTTCAATTTTTTCAATCATTGGAGACTCCATAGGGAAAATACGCTCTACACCTACGCCATTGCTAAGTTTTCTAACACAAAATTTTCTATTCAAACCTTGTCCTTTCATGTATATAACATCACCTCTAAAAATTTGGATACGCTCTTTGTTACCCTCAATAATTTTGTAGTGGATGCTTACGTTATCACCTGTATTAAAAGAAGGAACTTCTTTCTTACTTATCAATAATTGATTGATTTCTTGTACTATACTACTCATAATAATTTTTATTTCTAAAATTGGACTGCAAAAATAAGATTTTTTTTTTAAGTGCTTTGATTTTTTTTATCAACGATTAGTTTTTATATTATAAGTTGAATATTTGTATACTTAATTTAACATTTTTTAATGGCTTTGAGGTGTTTTTTATTCTACTTTTGCAGTCATCAATATATAATAAAGGGATTTGTTGGAGCATTTTAAAGAAATTTTTGAAAATAATAAAAAGTGGGTATTTAACCTAGCTTTGCAGTATGCCTTAAATCATGAAGATGCGGAGGAAATTACACAAGATGTTTTTGTATCGGTGTTTGAAAATTATAATAGATTTAAAGAAAATGCAAAATTAACAACGTGGATTTATCGGATAACCATCAATAAGTCTTTAGATTTTATAAAATATAAAAATGCGCAAAAGCGAAAAGGTATTTTTCAATCTATTTTTAGTGCGAATGATGAGGATTATCAAATGGAGTTTCCCGATTTTAATCATCCAGGCATTGAATTGGAAGATAAGGAAGCATTGACCATATTATTCAAAAAAATAAATTTGTTGCCGGTAAATCAAAAAACTGCAATAATTTTGGCAAAAATTGAAGATAAGAGTATAAAAGAGGTTGCTGAAATTATGGAAATAAGTATAAAGGCCGTTGAATCTTTGCTTCAGCGTGCAAAAAATAATTTAAATAAAAGTTAGAATTTGAGAAGGTTTTTGTTTTAATTATCGTTTAATAATGTATAAATATCTAGTAAGATAATGATTGAAAATTTTGATATTTTAAAGAAAATTAAAAAAGTAGATGCACCAGAGCATTTATATGAAGGTATTTTATTGAAAATTGAACATGAAAAAAAATTGAAAAATTCTAGTAAATGGATCTATGCAATAGCGGCAAGTGTTCTTGTAGTTTTGTTCTTGGATGTTTTTGTAATTGTATCTAAATTTGAATCCAAAAATAACGATTTAGAAAATATAAAAGATTTTTTTGTTGAATCTAATCAATTGTACTATGAATAAAACTGTGAATTTAAGGGTTTATTATTTAATTATTGCAGGACTGATAATTTCAAACATATTATTGGTAGCCATTTTATTTTTTGCACCCCATCCCAATCAAAGACCTCTTCATTCCGAGCATCGTGGTGAGGGTCCCAAATTTATAATAATAGAAAGATTGGGCTTTTCTCCTGAACAAATTGATAAATATGAAATATTGATAGAAGATCATCGTGCGCAGATTAGAGAAAAAGAAGATGAACTTATGGAACAAAAAGAAGCATTGTATGAAGGATTAAAGTCGGGCATTGCAATTGAAAAACAAGATTCATTCTTCAAAATAATTAATGCTACACAATTACAAATTGAGAAAATACATTATGCTCATTTTTTAGAGATTAAAAAATTATGTAATGATTCTCAGCAAGAAAGATATGATGAATTGGCAGAAGATTTTGCTCATTTGTTCTCCAAAAAAAGACATAGAAGATAAATGAAGGTGTTTTTATTCATTATTTTATGCTTTTCAAATGCTTTTTTGCAAGCTCAAGTTAATTATAAATTTGATTTTTTTGCTACGATAAATCAGCAAGAATTAGAGATTGGAAAATCTACTTTTTCAAATGTATTGAATGATAGTATTCGTATAGATAATTTAAAGTTTTATGTTTCAAATCTAAAATTGTTGAGTCAAGGTAAAATAGTATATGATGTCAAAAATTATTTTTTGATAGACTTTGCAAATAAAAAAGATATTCAATTTATATCTAACGATTCAGTCAAATTTGATGCTATTTCTTTTGATTTAGGGATAGATAGTGCCACACATGAAATGGGCGCAATGGATGGTGATTTAGACCCAACCAAAGGGATGTATTGGACGTGGCAGAGCGGTTATATTTTCTTTAAAATAGAAGGATGTTCAAAAGTTGTGGATAACAACAAAGGCGCATTTACTTTTCATATTGGAGGATTTAATCAAAAGTATCCAACGCTCCAACATATTACAATAAAGTCTAAGGATATGTCTAGTAAAATAAGTATAAATTTAGATTTTTTGTTTAAAAATATTCAATGGAAACAGCATTCCGATATAATGTCTCCCGGCGAAAAGGCTGTTGAATTTTCAAAACTATTACCACCAATATTTTCAATGTAAGCTAATGATTTTGAATAGAATTTTGTTCTTTTTTATCTTCGGTACTCTCTTTTTTTCATTTATTTCCAATGATTTTTTTCAAATTATTATTCCAGAAAAATGGCCAATAACCAAACATAATTTTAAACAAGATCCTTTGTCAAAGTCAAAAGTAGCGTTGGGGCGATTTCTCTTTTACGATCCAATCTTATCGTTGGATTCCACTGTTTCGTGCGCATCGTGTCATTCGCCTTATAATGCTTTTACGCATGTAGATCATAATGTAAGTCACGGAATTCAAGACGCAATAGGGACTCGAAATGCACCTGCACTTATGAATCTTGCTTGGCATCCATTATTTATGTGGGATGGCGCTATTCATCATATAGATGTTCAGGCTTTGGCGCCTATTTCGCATCCAAAAGAAATGGGTGAATCGCTTGAGCATGTAGTTTTGAAATTAAATAAATCTAAATGGTATCGTGCTAAGTTTTTTGAAGCATTTGGAGATAGTCAAGTGACGGGGCATAGGGCATTGAAGGCATTGTCTCAGTTTCAGTTGACACTAATTTCGTCTAATTCTAAATATGATAGTGTTATGCGAAAACAAGCTTCTTTTTCAGCTCAAGAACACAATGGATATCTTTTATTCCAAAAACATTGTAATACATGTCATTCCGAACCTCTTTTTTCTTCGTATCAATTTGCTTCTAATGGGCTGGAAATGGATACCGTATTTAGAGATTTGGGAAGATATTCAGTAACTAAAAATCCAAAAGATAGTTTTTTATTCAAAATTCCCTCACTTCGAAATATTGAATATTCGCTTCCTTATATGCACGATGGACGCTTCAAAAGCCTCAATCAAGTTTTGAATCATTATAATCAATCCAATAAACTCATTAAAAATTATAAAAAATTGCCTTCAATTCAATTAAGTGTTAATGAAAAAGTTGATTTAATGGCATTTTTGTACACGTTAAGTGATAAAAAATTTATTTTTAACAAAAATTATGAATTTCCAAGAGAATTGTTAATCAAAAAATAGAAGGATTTTAAAAAATATATCGTCTAATAATTCAAATTTAAATTTTTAATATGAAAAAATCATTACATTTAATTACGCTTTTAGCATTATTTTCAAATGCAAAAGCACAAACCAATCCAGCTATTACTTCTTGGTTGCAAAATACCACAAAATTGGGAAGTTATTACACAACAGGTAATTCTACGGCTACATCTAATAATATTGTAGCAAATGTTCAAAGTGTAAAGTATTCGGCAAATTATGCTTATGTAGGAACCAATGGCATTCCAGCATATCCTACGGGGCCTTTTTTAGATGGAAATATCAATAAAGCGGGCAGCCAAAATGCTATTTACAAAATTCCATTAAATCCAACAAAAAATACAGGCACTCAAACCGAAACTGGACTTGGAAATATTGGAATTTTTATCAATGGTGTATCAATTTTCAACTACAGTGATGGTGTTTCCTGGAATAATGCTCAAAGCAAATTTTGTGGTGGTCCTATTCAAGGTTGTACAGGCGATAAGGTATGGAATAGAGATGCAATAGTTTATGAAAAAGCAGGATTCGATTGTTCAAAAGGACATCCCGCAGGTACTAATTATCACCATCATCAAAATCCAAGTGCGTTCAAATTGGATAGAACGGTTATTTCTACGATTTGCAATACCTATGACGCAGAAGGATTGTATGCAATTGACAGTACAAAACACTCTCCTTTAATTGGATTTGCTTATGATGGATTTCCAATATATGGCGCTTATGGCTATAAAAATACCGATGGTACCGGTGGAATCGTACGAATGAAATCGAGCTATCAGTTGAGAAATATTACTTCAAGAACAACTTATTCTAATGGTACATCGGTAACAGCTGGTCCTCCAATCAATACGACCTATCCTTTGGGTTCTTTTCAAGAAGATTATGAATATGTAGCCAATTCGGGGTCGGACTATTTAGATGCTAGCAATGGTAGAGTATGCAAAACGCCTGAATATCCAAATGGAATTTATTGCTATTTTGCTACGGTTGATGCCAATTGGAATTCGGCTTATCCTTATATCGTAGGACCAAAATTTTATGGAGTAGTGAACGGAACCAAAGTTACAGCTATTTCTGAGACAACTTCAACTTATACGGGAACATCGGGTATTTCATCAGCGGAGTTTAACGATTTGTCATTTAATATTATTTACAGCCAAGATGCTGATTTGGTAGCTATACAAGCTAATGGATTGGTAAAAGATGATTTGGAAATAAGAATGTACGATTTGAATGGAAAAGAAATTTCGGTATCTTCTATTAATAAAGGAAGCACTATTTCGTTTATTAAAACAAATGGCATTTATGATGGTATTT
>CAZUUI010000089.1:0-6780 GCA_964622955.1 uncultured Chitinophagaceae bacterium
AGTGTATCGCTATGTTAGGACGGGACATCTACTAAACAAAAAAAGCCCCCTTAAAAAAGAGGGCTTTTGATATTATTTAAATTAATTATTTTTTCTTTCCACCAAAATGGTTTCCACTTTTGAATTGGTTTCCTTTAGGACTACCTACTCTATCCATAGCACATCTGAATCCAATATCATCTGTAGACTCATACTCTTGAATAAATCTTCTACTTCCTGGAGACATCCAATAGGCTCTATCTTTCCAAGATCCACCTTTGTACACTCTCGATTTATCATTAATTAAAGATGAAGAACCATATTGATAAGCTACTTGAGATTGTTCATCTTGGTCAATATAATTTCTTACATCAGCTTTACGATAGTTTCTTCTTTCAGCAGCTTCTTCATTAGTCACATCTCTGTAATTCAATCTACCTAAAGAATCTTTCTCAGCCAACTCTGTTCCATCTTCACTTTTCAACTTAGTTTTAAAGATATTACCTCTAAATGAATTGAAATCATTTGCATCAATTGAAGTCATTGGTCTATATACATCCATTACCCACTCATTCACATTACCAGCCATATTATACAATCCATAGTCATTAGGGAAATACGCTTTAACTTCAGTAGTAATAGCTCCATCGTCATTCAAATTACCTGCAATACCCATATTATCACCTCTTCCTCTTTTGAAGTTAGCTAAGAATTTTCCCTGTAATTTTCCAGATTTTGGATATCTCAAACTAAATCCATTCCATGGATAGATTTTTTGATCGGTAAAACGCTCTTCATCTTTATAAGGTAAATTTCCTCTCAATGAATAAGCTGCAAATTCCCATTCAGCTTCAGTAGGCAATCTGTAATCTGGCTGCAAAATACCATCTTCAAATTTTACAGGTCTTTCTCCACTACCATTAGGATTCAAATCTTTTAAATTTTTCTTTACATTACCTTCGTATTGCCCAGCCAAATAAGCTCCTGTATTGAAGTTATTTTCATCTACATCCGATGCAGGATCTAAGTTCAATATACCTTTTTTAACCAAGATACCTTCATTTACTCTATCAGTTCTCCATTTAGCGAAATCGTTTGCTTGCAACCAATTAACACCTACAACTGGATACATGTCATACGATGGATGACGGAAATAGTATTCCAAATAAGGCTCGTTATATGCCAACTCATCTCTCCATACTAGTGTATCAGGTAAAGCTTTACTAACTACTTGAGGAAAACTTTCACCAAATACTCTTTGCAACCAATACAAATATTCTTTGTAATGAATGTTTGCAACTTCTGTTTCATCCATATAAAATGAATTTACAGTTACTCTTCTTGGAACAGCATTCCATTCAAACATTACGTCTTGTTCTTTTTGTCCCATCATAAAAGATCCTCCTTCTACAAAAACTAATCCTGGAGCTAAATCTTGTCCTTTGTAGGCAATTTTTTCAAATCCTCCGTTTTTAGGATCATTGTATTTCCAGCCCGTAGCAGAAGAATTTCCACCACTGCCTTTACTTTTACAAGAAGTAAAGTTCATTAAAATCAAGCTAGAAACAGCTAATAATACAAATACTTTTTTCATCTGTTTATTTTTTTAATGTTTAATTTCATTAAGAGTTGCAAAAATAAATGTTTTTTTTTAATCTTTTGAATTATTTTTAAAAACACATTATGATAATAACTCAAAAATTTAATTTTTATTATATTTTTTTATTTAATTTTTCAAAAAATCGGGACATTCCAATATTTCTTTATGCTCATTTGGTGTTAAAGAATTATTCTCACCGCCTATCAATACTCGTATTCCTATCTCATGACTTCCACCAGTATAAGTATTCAAAGCATTTGTTCCTATATCATAAGAATAACTAATTCTGAAACGATTCAAATTGATTCCTGTTATAAGCATTATAGATTCCAATCCTTCAAAATTATGACGAAATCCTACTCCTAAATTATAAATTTTGTACTGACCTAATAAATTGCCAACTAATTTTTGATTAGAGGCTTGTCTATCATATTCTAAAAATGGAAAAAGGGCGTATTGATTCTCAGAACCAAATCTTTTTATAGCACCCAATTGCAATGATAACAAGGTATTATGAAAAGAATTGCTTTCATCGTTGAAAAAATTCTTTTTTGGCAATAAATTCTTTGCACTGACTCCTATATAATAGTCACTGGTAAAATATACCAACCCAAAATTGGCATTAAAGAAACTTTTATTATAATTATTGGACAAATTTTCTTGTGTGGCTATATTACTATTAAAACCTAAAATAGCATCTATTTGATCATAAAACTTTAATTGTGAAAAATCAATCTGTTGAATATTAAAATTCCCCGAAATTCCAATACGTAACGCTTGGAATCTATTAAATTTTAATTGATAACTATACATCAATTCAAAATTGTATCGAGACAAAATATTGCTACCTAGTTTATCGCCCAAAATTTGTATTCCTATACCTGAATTAAACATATCAAAATGTTGATCATAAGACGCAAAATATGTATTATATCCCGAATTTATTCCCGTTCCGATTGTTGGATATTGATTTCTATATTGTAGATTGATTCTAGGTCCAAACATAATTCCTGCAAATGCTGGATTTATATTTGTTTGATTTTGTGATAATTGAGAAAAATGAAATTCCTGTGAATTCATTTTTTTTAATGAAATCGATAAAAAGAAAAATAAGACTATAATTTCTACGTTCTTTTTTACGTTATTAATAATACTATATGATTTTAGCAAATTGAAAATATTTTTATGTTAAACTAGGATTATATTAATATCTTTGAAAATTTATAAAAAATAATGGCAAAAATATTGAAATTAAAATACATGCGTAAAATACTTTTCTTAACATGTTTTTTTACTATTCTAAACGAATTTAATGGACAATTATTACCCAATAATTCTAAAAATATAAACATAAGATCTACATCCGTATTATCTAAAGGTAATTGGTACAAGATAGGTGTTGAAAAAACCGGCATATATAAAATTGATTTTCAATTCATTGCAACTAAATTAAAGATATCAACTGATGATATTAGATTCTCATCTTTTGGAATATTTGGATATGGTAATGGGACCCTAGCCGAAGACAATTCTGCAATAAAATTTGATGACTTGCCCGAAAATGCAATAGAGATTTATGATGCAAATTCAAACGATAAAATGGATCCAGAAGATTATATTCTTTTTTATGCTAAAGGTTCAAATAGATGGGATTTTGATGGAATAGATTTTAAACATACTAGCCCCTATTATTCAAATATTCAATATTTTTTCATAAGTACTACGGAGGGCAGTGGCAGAAGACAAACTAATTATTCTATTTCAGGCTCACCACAAAGTATAATTTCTGAAAATCATGACTATAATGTATATGAAAAAGATTCGGTAAATCCTAATAATACAGGAAGGATATGGTTTGACAGTCCACTTTCACAAAACGAACCTTCAAAAAAAATACAGTTGCCAAATGAATATTTTACTATTGGTAAAGAAGTCAAGTTAATTATATCATACTATAATACAATTCAAAATGGAATAATAACAGTAAAACAAAACGATAATTTTGTTAAAAATCTATCTATTATTAAAAGTTCGGAAATAGTAGTAGATTCATTTACTTTTATCCCCAATTCTGATAAAATCAATCTAGAACTGGCACTTTCTACAAATACAGAGGGATTTTTCTACATTGATAAAATAGAAATTTTCACAAAACAACCTGTAACATTTAAAAGCAATCCGCTTTCTTTTAGAACGCCTAACAATATTGGGTCTAATACAATTCTTCAATATACCATTAATCCCTCTGGAAAAAATCTAAAAGTATGGAATGTAACGGATGCTTTAAACCCACACAAGGTTCAATATACAGGAACAGGAAATTCAATTCAGTTTTTATTTACCAATAGTACTTTAAAGGAGTTTATTGCTTTTGATATAAATTCGGTCTATATACCTGAATTTTATGGAAAAGTATCTAATCAAAACATTAAAGGATTATCTGTGGCATACAATACTATTATTGTTCCAAAAGCATGGAAAGAAACCGCTTTAAAATTAGCTGCATTTCACAAAGAGATTAGAAATATAGAAACGAATGTGATCGATATTGATGAGATGTATAATGAATTCAGCTCGGGAAGAAAAGATATTATGGCTATTAGGAATATGATGCGATATTTTTACAAGCAAAGAACGAGTTCTTTGGCTCCAAAAACTCTGTTATTGTTTGGCGATGCCAGTATAGATTTTAAAAATATTGGAAAATCGGCAATTGATTATATACCTACATATGAAACACTAGCGCCTCAAGACTATTCAAGTTCATATTGTACAGATGATTTTTTTGGATTATTGGATGACAATGAAAAAATACTTCAAAGTGGTGCTGATTTGGATATAGGTATAGGACGATTACCTGTAAATTCAATACAAGAAGCAAATATTGTATTTAATAAGATCAAAGCGTATAAAGACAAAAATTCATTTGGAGATTGGAGAAACATATCTACCCTAATATCTGATGATGTTGATGATGCATCAGATTATGATTTTTTTAAACAATCTGAAGAAATATCCAAAAGAATACTTGATACAAATAAAATTAAAACCAATCTTGAAAAAATTTATCTCGATGCTTTTAAGCAGGAACAATTTTCTGGTGGACAGCGTTATGAAGATGCTGATAAATTATTGAAAAATAGAATGACATTTGGTTCCCTATTAATGACTTATATTGGTCATGGAGGTTCTTCAGGCTGGTCTCAAGAAAGAATATTAACATTAAAAGATATTGATCTATATAAAAATATTAATAATTTACCATTTATTACTACGGCAACTTGTGGATTTGCACCTTATGACAAACCGAATGGTGAAAAATCGGCAGGAGAAAAATTTTTATTACAATTTGATGGTGGTGCAATTGCAATGATGACTACCAGTAGAGAGGTATATATTACCGATCAGAAACGATATATGAATATTTTTGTTGATGAATTTTTCAAAAAAACAAATAATGAATACAGAGATTTTGGTGAAATTGCCCGAAATACTAAAAATAAAAACGATTTAGATGTCAATTCCCAAAAAATAGTTTTATTGGGCGATCCAGCACTACAAATAAATATGCCCAAATATAATGTAGTGACTACTAGTATATCTAATGGTAGCAATGATACAGTAAAATCTTTAAGTGAAATTACTTTAAAAGGCGAAATTAGAGATTTTAATAATAGATTAATGAGTGATTTTAATGGTTTTTGCAATATTTCAATTTTTGATAAAAAACAAAATGCCCAAACAAATGACAACGACAATCAGCTTAATGGAAAGAAAGATACTTTTATGACTCAAAACAATTTAATTTTTAAAGGAAATGCATCTGTTGTCAATGGCTTATTTTCCATTAAATTTATTGCTCCCAAAGATATTAATTATGCAGTAGGATATGGAAAAATAAGCTACTATGCCGCCGATGTAAATAATAAACCTTACAGAGATGCCTCTGGGATTTACGATAGCATTATTATTGGTGGAGCCAATCTCAATGCAAAAATTGATAATACACCTCCACAAGTTAAGCTTTTCATGAATGATGAAAATTTTGGATTTGGCGGTATTACCAATCCTAATCCAATATTATTGGCAAAATTATATGATGAAAACGGTATTAATACATCTTCAAGCAGTATTGGCCATGATATAGAAGCTATTTTAGACAATAACACGAAATATCCTATTGTATTAAACACATACTATCAATCCGAATTGGACGACTACAAAAATGGAACTATCAAATACCCCTATTATAATCTAACAGAAGGAAGACATAGCATAAAAGTAAAAGCTTGGGATGTATATAACAATTTGGGTGAGGGGTATATCGAATTTATAGTGTCTTCTTCGGCCGAAATTGCGTTAAACAAAGTTTTTAACTATCCCAATCCGTTTACTACAAACACCTATTTTCAATTTGAACATAATAAACCAGGTGAATTATTGGATGTAAATATCAATATATTATCTATTTCGGGCAAAGTAGTAAAATCTATTCATCAAAAAATCATTACCGAAGGATATAGAGTAGATAAGCAAATAAGCTGGGATGGAAGAGACGAATATGGCGATCTAATTGGAAGAGGCGCCTATATTTATCAAGTTTCTATTCGCGATTCAAAAGGAAATAGTGCCAGTAAATATGAAAAATTGGTTCTTTTACAATAAAATTGCTTTCTTTGCGTTTTAGTTAAAATAATAAAATTGTAAAAAAAAACACCTAATTTAAGGTCTATAAGTTATGATATTGAAATTAAGAAGAATAAAAAGTGTTAGCAACCTTATAGTAATATATACATTATTATGCACTCAAAATATAACAGCACAAACTACTATTGAAAAAAATGGCTTGACACAAGTTATTACTACAGCTGTTCCTTTTATTAGAATAGCACCTGATGCTCGTTCAAGTGGAATGGCCGATATAGGAGTATCCACTTCACCTGACGCTAATAGTGGATTTCATAATCCTGCAAAATTTGCTTTTATTGAAAGTGACTATGGTGGGTCTTTAAATTTTGCGCCATGGTTAAGACAAATAACAAATGATATTTATTTGGGTACGATTAATGGCTATATGAAAATAGCTCCGAATCATACATTTGGACTTGGATTTAGATATTTTACATTAGGCTCCATTCAACTAACAGATGCTAACAACAACCCGCTCGGTCAAGGGAAACCTAATGAATTCACCTTAGAAG
>CAZUUI010000089.1:6790-8106 GCA_964622955.1 uncultured Chitinophagaceae bacterium
ATTACGCCTTTCGTTTGGCAGAAAGTTTCGGGATTGGAACTTCTGCACGATATATTTATTCCAATCTATCAAGTGGACTAAGTTCAGGAGATGCAGGACCAGGAAGTGCCTTTGCGGTAGATTTTGCTATGTATTATAGAAAAAAATTAGAAATGATCCCAAATGTGAATTCAGCACATTTGAATATTGGACTTAATATGTCCAACATTGGTTCCAAAATGCAATATTCTACTGTTGGTTCACCCGATTATATACCTGCCAATATGGGGTTGGGGACCACCTTTGAAACAGAAATTGATGACGCCAATAAAATTAGTGTGAGTATAGAATTTAACAAATTAATGGTTCCTTCATTAATTTACATAAAAAATAAAAATGGACAAGACTCAGTACTTGACCCTGAATACAAAAAACAATCCTCTTTATCCGGTGTTTTAAGCTCTTTTGGCGATCATCCCGATGGTTTTAGCGGCGAATTAAAAGAATTTATTATTCAAGCAGGAGCCGAATATTCATATCAAAAAACATTTTTTCTTCGTGCTGGATATTTCTTTGAATCTGAGCAAGCTGGAGGAAGAAATTTTGCTTCGGCAGGCGCGGGATTCAAGTATAATAAGTTAATGATCGATTTCGCATACTTAATACCTCTTAAGCAACAAAGATCTCCACTAGATAATCAAATAAAGCTATCATTAACCTTTAATTTAGGCTCTGAAGACAGCAAATATGCTAGTAATTGGTAATCTCTAAAAATAATGCTATCTACCCTATTTTTTAGAATAAAGTCTTATTTATTCTATTTTTTCAAAGCAAAAAATAGCAATTATCTTCACTCTCCTTTTATTTTTGGATTATACAATCTATTACAAAAATCGATAAAAGAGCCCGAATTAGAAATTATCCATAATTATCGAAAATTTTTGAAAGAAAAAGAGCAACAAATTTTGTTAAAAGAGAAAGATGGGACCGTTTTTACAACGTCTATTGCACAGAGATACAAAAAAACTTCTATATCTTCCCAATATGGCAAAATCCTCACTGGACTTCAAAAATATATACAGGCAAATAATATATTAGAATTGGGCACTTCGTTAGGTGTAAGTTCACTTTATTTATCCGCTGAATCTTCAAAAGTAGCTACCATTGATATTAATGATATTGGTAAAAAAATGGTTGTCGAATTTTTCAATTCAAATTCTATTTTTTTTAATCTTCCAACTTTTCATATTGGTAATTTTGATATAATTTTACCTATATTTCTTGAACAAAACGAGGGTATTGATTTAGACTTTATAGATGGCGATCATACATATACT
>CAZUUI010000090.1:0-3626 GCA_964622955.1 uncultured Chitinophagaceae bacterium
CACAAGGTGTAGGACAATCAACATTAGGAGTAGTAACTGTAGAAACCGAAGTACCAGTTTCACCATTACTAGGAGTAATTGTAACTGTTCTATTATTTGAAATTCCTGTAATGGTATTTCCACTAACCGTTCCTAAAGAAGATAAAATGCCTTTTGTGGCATTTGATGTAAAATTTATTTGATAAGAACTTCCTGTACATGAAATATTGCCTACTGTTAATGTAGGTTTGGTACAAGAAGAAGCAAAAGTATATGCGGTATATGTATTGGGAATAAAAGAATTAGCTGTAGTTATTGTTCCAGAAGTTGAAATATTTCCTGTAGATGAGACTCCTCCAAGGCTAACCCATTTTATTCCATCCCATCCTACAATTATTAATTTTGTAATATCTCCACCAGTCAATGCATTAACATTACTTCTAGCGGCATCAAAAGATAAAGTTAAAATAACAGGATCACTACCATTGACATCCCAATATTCTTGATTACTAACAGAGTCAATATTTATACCTTTGCTAGAAAGACTAAAAGGAGCTCCAGAAGGTAAAGCTGAATAATTTCCGCCTTTCATATCTGGCACAATAGCTACAGATGGATTTGCTTTAAAATATGCCGCTTCTATATCGCTAGAACCTACATATTTTGCAATTGAAGCAGGCGCATAAAAACTACCACTTCCAATAGGAAACGTAAAACCTGTAGCTGTAGCCGTAGGAGTAGCTTTTACATATCCATTTACGTGCTTTGCATTTGCCATATCAGCAGGCACTGCCGAACTTGTATGGAATGTATATGTAGATCTTGAACTATCCCTATCTGTCCCAATAATTCCATTTCCTGGAGTATTTCCACCACTTTGAAAAGAGTGATTGCCATAGAAAACAGCCGTACCAGGTTTAAAAATATAAACATTTCCATAACTCGCTTGTTGCGCAAAAGCAAAAAACGAAGTAAAAATGCTAATTACCAATAAATATAATTTTATTTTCTTCATAATTTAATTTTTCTATTATATTCCTTAGAATTGAAATAAACAAAATCAACAAAACAAAAAACGTACCAAAAACAAAATATAATTCATTTTTTTATTTAACAGATAATATTTTACATCTAATGGTTTTTACAAAAATTACCAATACCTATTCAAATTTTAATACAAGCTAATATCAATAGTAAATTGACATATTTAAAAATTACAATTTAATCTTAATTATCTTGAATTTTAAATCTATAAAAAAAAACTATTAATTTATTCAATTATATCTTGTTTTTGTTCAGTTTTTAAATAATGTATAATAATTTATTATGTTTGCATAAACTTTTTCTCCTCTTTCGAATCAAATGTTTAATTTTGCATAAATGTTGTAATAAGAAATGATATATATATTTTATAATTAATCTAACAATTCATGAAATCTAAAATAGTAGTGCAAGATATAGAATTAATAAAACTATATTTAGAAGGCGATGAAAAAGCCTTTGAAAAACTATTAATTAAATATAAAAACAAAGTTTATTCATCAATATATTTATTGATAAAAGATCATGAAATATCAGATGATATATTCCAAGATACTTTTATTAAGGTTATAGACAAACTTAAAAACAATAAATATAATGATGAAGGCAAATTCCTTCCATGGGTTTTAAGAATAGCTCATAATCTATGCATGGATTACTTTCGAAAAAATCAAAAAGAAGGTATTGTTCAAAACAATAACCCAGAATTTGATATAATGGATACATTGTCAATTAAAGATAATAACAGAGAGGACGAGATTATTGAAGAAGAAAGTCAGATTGATGTTTTTAAATATGTAGATCTTTTACCTAATGAACAAAGAGAAGTAATAATATTAAGGCATTATTATGATTATAGTTTCAAAGAAATTGCTGATATGACAGGCACCAATCTAAACACAGCTTTGGGAAGGATGCGATATGCTTTAATTAATTTACGAAAATTAATAAATAAAAAATAATTATGGTTGCATTTTTGATTGTTTTGATTACATTTGTAATTATGGAAGGTGTAACATGGTGTACACATAAATATGTTATGCATGGATTCTTATGGGTTTGGCATTATGACCATCACAATAAAAATCCAAAGTATTTTTTTGAAAAAAATGACAATTTTTTCATAGTTTTTGCTGTAATTTCAATGAGTTTATTTCTTTTAGGCACTTTTTATCATAACTTATGGTTTTTATTTTTTATTGGAATGGGTATACTAGCATATGGACTTGCATATACATTGGTTCATGAAATCATTATCCATCAAAGATTTAGACTTTTTACCAATAATCATAATTTTTATTTTACCGCATTAAGAAGAGCTCACAAAAATCATCACAAGCATTTGGGAAAAGAAGATGGAGAGTGTTTTGGTATGCTATGGGTACCTTTTCATTATTTCAAAAGCGCTTGGAACGAATCAAGATAATATATGAATTTTATTTTTGATAATAAATATACGTATTTTTGGGTTGATTTTTTATGTATAATTTTCCCATTTATATTTTCTATTACAAAGCGATTTGATTTTCATAAAGATTGGAAGTATTATTTTCCAGCTAATCTAATTGTTGCATTTGTTTTTATTATTTGGGATATTTTTAAGACACAATTGGGCGTATGGTGGTTTGATACGCAATATACACTTGGATATAAAATCTACAATCTCCCTATCGAAGAAATAATGTTTTTTGTTTGTATTCCATACGCTTGTATTTTTACTTATTATTGTTTTAGAAAATATATAGTACTAAATAATTTCTTTTTAAAAATTTCTGAAATCGCACTATGGTTACCTTTCATTTTGGTTGCAATACAATACTATGATCGACTTTATCCAATGATTACATTTTCATTATTAGGTATTAGTTGGATTTTATTAAGAAAATACAAACCTGTTTTTTATCCTTACTTTTTCACGGTATATCTAATTATGTTTTTCCCTTTTTTTCTTTCAAATGGCGTGTTAACAGGTGGTTTTATTAATAGATCTATTGTAAATTATAATCCTGAAGAAATTATAGGATTTAGATTATATACAATACCATTTGAAGACTATTTTTATGGCATGCTATTAGTATTATGGACAATATGGTTATATGAATATTTTAAGAAATTACAAAAATGGTGATTTATGAAAGGATTTCTTTTTTATTTATATTCCATTTACATAGTTAAAAGAGAGCTTTATTATTCTTTAAATTATAAGAAATACCAGGATAAGATATTAAAAAAAATTGTTTATAATTCAGCAAATACTGAATATAAACCAGAAAATTATAAGGCCTCAAATAATTTAGTTTCTAGTTTTCAACAAAATTTTGAACTTTCAAATTATGAAAACAAATTCCCATTCATACAAAAAATTCAAAATGGACAACAAAATGTTTTGACTCGAGAAAAAATTACATTTCTTCTCAAGACTAGTGGTACTACTGGAGGTTATAAATATATCCCTATTACTAAAAAAGGAATTCTTGATCAAATTAATGGCGCAAAAAAAGTACTTTGTTTCTTTTCTTATCATACTAGAAACACAAATTTTGTATCTAAAAAAATGATTTTTCTTCAAGGTAGCCCAAAACTAGATAATGAATATTCTGTACCTA
>CAZUUI010000090.1:3636-7983 GCA_964622955.1 uncultured Chitinophagaceae bacterium
GCGGAAGACTTTCTGGAATAGTATATCATTTTGTACCAAAATTCTTTCAAAGAAATAAGTTGCCAAATTATAAAACCAATTGTATTACGGATTGGGAAACAAAAGTTAATACAATTATTAATGAAATTAAAGATGAAGATATTTCGGTAATTGGAGGTATACCCCCTTGGTGTATTCAATTGTTTGAAAAAATTATTGAAAAAAAATCTATAGAAAATTTATCCGTGGCATATCCAAACCTAACACTTTATATTCATGGTGGCGTAGATTATTCTCCATACAAACAAAAAATACAAAAACTATTAGGCAATCAAGTAAAATCATTTGATACTTTTCCTGCCTCTGAAGGCTTTTTTGCAATACAAGACCATCCTGAATCAAAAGATTTATTACTATTAGTTAATCAAGGGATTTTTTATGAATTTAAAACTATAAATAATTCAAATGAAGAAGTCTTAACCTTATCTGAAGTAGCGTTAAATACTAGTTATGAGTTAATTATTAGTAATTTAAGTGGACTCTATCGCTATCAAATGGGAGATATCATTCAGTTTACTTCTACTAAACCTTTCCGAATCAAAGTATTTGGTAGAACAAAACAATATATATCAGCATTTGGGGAACATGTAATTGGATATGAAATAGACCAATGTATTGCTCAGTTAATTAATAAATACGATATAACTATCACCGACTTTCATGTATGCCCAAATGTAGAACAAAAAAGATATGAATGGCTTATTGAAGGTAATCTAGACAATTTAGATATTACAAATTTAGAAATTGAACTCGATTTATTTTTATCTGGATTAAACCCATACTACAAACACTTAACAGATGGTAAGATAATAACGAAATGCCATATTACAACTCTTAAACATAATGTTTTTCAAGAGTATAGAATCAAGTACAATAAATTAGGAGATCAAAACAAGGTAATTAGACTAGCTAATGATTCTAATTTGTATAATATACTAATAGCATTAAATAAAAAAGGTGCCTAAAATTTAGACACCTTTTAATTATTCAATTAAATTTTTTATTAAAATTTCAAAATCTTAAATTCTGTTCTTCTATTTTGTTGATGTTCATATTCAGAACAAGTAGATTTGATTGGACCTTCACATGCACAGTTATTAACTAGCATTGACTCACCATATCCTCTATATTGAAGTCTTGATCTACTGATGCCTCTTGAAACCAAATATTCTACAGTTGATGCAGCTCTTTTATTTGACAAAGTGGCATTTGAAGCAGCAGAAGATCTACAGTCTGTATGCGATCCCATTTCAATTTCCATTGTAGGATTTTCATATAATAACTTTACAATTTTTTCTAACTCAGCAGCAGAAGAAGGTTTGATATTCCATTTTGCTACATCAAAATAAATATTATCAATTTTAAATGTTTTACCAATTTCAGCTTTATCTAAATAAATTGTAGCCATTAATGTTTCAGGAGGTGTTTTACCATTTGTATTTAATACTACTGAATTTGACAAGTATTTAGAACCATCTTCATTCGTTTTGGAAGCAGAAATATTATAAATTTCATTAGATATCATACCACCCGCTTTTAGCATTCCATCTTTATTTGTATTTGCACCAACTTCATCATTTGTTGAAGTTTGTTTTACAATTACATTTGCATTTGGTATGGGTTGATTTGTAGCTTTATCCAAAACCAAAACTTGCAATTTCATAGTAGGAACTAAATCATCCTCCATGTCTACATTTATTGTTTTAGAATCATTCAATTTATTAACAATTACTTTCTTTTCTACAAATCCAGGTTTTGTTATCGTCAATGTACATGTTTTTGCTTGTTTAAATCCAGATTTGTAAATACCAGTAGCATCTGTATTATTAGTAGCACTTTCTTTCAAACAATCTCCAGTAACAGTTGCATTCTCTATTGGTTGATTTGTTTTTTTAGAAACAACTTTAACTGTCAATTTCAAATCCATATTTTTCCATTGATAAATATCATCATCACCAATTCCACCAGCTCTATTTGAAGTGAAATAACCTTCTTTATTGTTTGGATCAATAATAAATCCAAAATCATCATCTTTTGAATTGAATGGATTTCCAAGATTTTCAGGTGTAGAATATGAATTATTGTCAAATGTAGATTTAAAAATATCTAATCCTCCTAACCCAGGATGCCCATCAGATGCAAAAAACAATGTTCCATCATTTGATAAATAAGGGAATTTTTCTTCACCTGGAGTATTAATCTTTGGACCTAAATTTTCTGGAGTTCCCCATTCTAATCCAACTCTCTTTACCATCCACAAGTCTGTACCACCTTGTCCTCCTGGCATATTACTAGCAAAAATTAATGTTTGGTCATCGCTAGAAAAAGCAGGATGCGCATACGAATAATCATCTGATTTTGAATCATTAACCAATTTCACTTCCGTCATTTCTGACCAATCATCTACACCGCCTTTGTAATTTACTCTAAAAATCTTCAAGTTCACCGTTTTTTTATCAGAAGGCGCTTTATTAACTTTTGTACCGTCTGTATTTGTTTTTGTCAAATACATTACACCAAAGTCCTTAGAAAAACTCATAGGTCCTTGCATATATTTCTGATCTACATTTTTTAATAATTGAGGCCCTTTTCTTAGCATTTCTCCATATGTTTTTTCTGCGATATAAACATCTGTAAACAAATCATAGTTTGTAGATTTTAAATCATAACCAGTCCCTGTTCTTCTTTGAGAAGTTGTAACATAAGTAATTCCTTTTCTATAAAACATAGGAGAAAAATCAGACATAGATGTATTAATTTCGCTAACATTTCTCAATTTGATAGAAGGCTGAGGTTCAGCAATATTTTTAAAATATTCAGCCGAAATTTTATCTTTATCTTCTTCTCCTTTCCCTTTGATAATATTATAAATATTAGCAGCTTCTGCATAATTTTTAGTAGCACTTAGAATTTGTGCATATTTTAGAGCACTAGGACCAGATAATTGTCCTTTCTTATACATATCTCCTAACATAGAAATAGCTTCTCTATTATTCTTATCAGTGATTAATAATGCACTTGCCAATTTTTCTTTGACTCTTACATTTTCAGATGATTCTAAAACTGCTTTTTTGTAAGCTTTAACCGCTTTTTCAATATTTAACGAACGAATAGCATCGTCACCTTCTTTTTCAGCACCTTTTATTTCTTGAGAGTAAATAGTAATACTACAGCACAATGCCATAAATAATACTAAAAAACGCATAGCAAATTTTTTCATGTCTTGGTATTTAATTTTTGTATATTAGTTTTTAGATGTAATATTTAGAAATAATTAACATATCTAGGAGAAATAAATCGTTGAGAATTACTTCCTCCTTCACCAAAGTTTAATCCTAAGAAAATTTCATGTGAACCTGAAGTCGCATTATTTAACCTAGACAAATGATAATCATATGCATATCCTATTTCCATTTTATTGGTAACCATCATTTTGAATATACCAATTATTGCTTCGCCTCTGAATCCTGCAAATTGAGAATACTCTCCAACTTCTGAGATTACATCTCCTCCTGATCTAAATCCAGCACCAATCCAGAAACGTTCTTTAATTAAGAAATTCAAATTAATATCAAGATTTGGAGTAGCGTATGAAGATAATTTGAAAATCATTTGTGGTTTTATTTTCAATACGTCTTCGTTACCAATAACATGGACAGCATATTCAAAATAGTGATTATATATTTTGCTCACTGTTTTTACCGCTGAATCCATTCTAACATCAGCTATTCTTAAATTCAATAAATGTGGAACCGATGCACCAACAAAATATCTTTTATTCATTAAATACACCCCAGCTCCAAAATTCGGCAAAAATGAAGTAGTTGATTGTAATCCTTCAACTGTAGATGTTTTTGCATTTCCAGCACCATCATTTATCATAAACAATGAGCCCATTAAACCAAGTGACAACCTTGTGTTTTCATCTAACTTTAATCTATATGCATAATTCAAATCCAAACCTACATTATTAAATAAGCCTAATTTATCATACTTCAACGTGCCTCCCAACGCCATATTTTGATTTTTCAAAGGAGAGTGGAACGAAACATTACCACTTCTTGGTGCTCCTTCAATTCCTACCCATTGATATCTAAATATCGCTGATAATTGAGGTCTGTCCAAATATCCAGCTGCTGCAGGATTGACAAATGTAGGATTAAACATATACATACTGAATGTCATATCCTGTTGGGCTTGTGAAACTATCGAAATTGTAGTAAAAATTACAACTACGATAAGGCTTTTTAACTTGTTCATATTTAATTTTTTATTAAATTGATAATGCAAAAATAAGTTATTTTTTTT
>CAZUUI010000091.1:0-2679 GCA_964622955.1 uncultured Chitinophagaceae bacterium
GTATTTTTGCAAACAATATAAGGCCTCGTAGTTCAATTGGGTAGAATATCAGATTTCGGCTCTGAGGGTTGAGGGTTCGAATCCTTCCGAGGTCACTTTAATCAATATATTTTGAATCAAAAAGCACATTATTTCAATATTGGCGGTGTTCCCGAACATTTCAATATTCCTTGGCGAAAATCGATAGACGAAGGACTCTTTGCCCTCAAAAATATTGAGCTAGACTGGCACGACTACCGAGGTGGCACGGGCGATTTGATCCAAGCACTCGAAAACAAGTCTTTGGATATAGCTATAATGCTCACCGAAGGTGCTATTAAGTCAATCTCCGATGGCAAAAAATTCAAAATCATTCAAATTTATGTCAATTCGCCTTTAATTTGGGGAATATACGCATACCGAACTACTACATTAACGGCATTAGAAGATATAAAAGACCCTCATTTTTGTATAAGCCGGCATTATTCAGGCTCGCATTTGATGGCATTTTTGCTTTCAAAAAAATTTAACTGGGCATTGAACGAAGACAGTTTTAGTATTATCGGTAATTTTATTGGGGCATTGGGAAATATGCAAGAGCATCCCGACAATCTATTTCTTTGGGAACGATTTATGACCAAGCCTTATGTAGACTCAGGTCAATTAAAAAAAATGGGCGAAATAGCTACGCCTTGGCCTAGTTTTAGCATAGTGGTTCGCGAAGATTTTATGCTAGAAAACCAAACCATCTTAGTACAAATGCTGGAAATGATAGCTCAATACACCTACAAATTCAAACAAAACGCCCAACAATCCATAGAATATATTTCCAGTTTTTTTGGTTTTTCTATTCAAGATATGAAAGTATGGCTAGCCGATACCGATTGGAACTATGTATTAGACCCACCTGAAAAGAAAATTGAAGGAGCTGTCCAATTACTAAAAGAATTGGGATTGATAGCAAATGAAATAGACGCAAAAGATTTATGCCCACACCACAATTTTTGGGAAAATATTTCGTTTTGATAAATCATACCAAAAATAAGAACCCTTGAATTTTTTATCTCATTATTACCGAGTACAAGAGGAATCGTTGTATTACAAATTTGGAACAATGCTGCCCGATTTGTATCACAATTTTTCATTTTTTTACAACAAACATATTGCAGAGCTAAGTCCTGAATCTCATCTTTTAAAAAATCATCAAGACCTTCATTATGGAATTTTAAACCATTATAGAGATGATAAGATTTTTCATCAATTACCAATCTTCAAAGATTTCATTTTTAACTCAATACAATATTTTGAGCAAAATGATATTTTGAAAACTATAAAACGAAAAAATTTTGTAGCACATATTTTGTTTGAAATTTTATTAGACCATTTGTGTATAATTGAGCATCCACAAATCCTCAAAAACTTTTATGACGATTTGAAAGCATTTGACAAAAACATAATTTTTGATTTTTTAGAAAAAAGTATTCCTTCATCTGAAACAAATGTATTATTTTTGAGGACTTTTGATAATTTTTTGGATATCAAATACATGAACTTCTATGCCGAAGAATCCAATCTACTCAAAGCACTGTATGCTATTACGGGCAAAATAGGACAATGGGAGCTAAATTCTGAAACAAGAGAACAGCTTATGATTTTTATCCAAAATTCAAAGAAAGAATACAATTTTCAAGATGTAGAGAAACAAATGAACGATGAATAACTATTTTTTTTATTTTTTGAGCCTTATCCTAATTGGCTTTGCCAATGAAATAAAAGCACAATCTAACTTTAGAAAATACAGCAATGAATTTTTAAAAATAGGAGTAGGCGGCAAATACCTAGGAATGGGAGGCGCTCTGGCCGCTGGAGACAATGATGTCACTTCTGTTTTTTACAATCCCGCATCCATAGCCAATACCGAAAATATTACAGCGGGTGCTATGCATACCTCTTATTTTGCTGGAATAGCTAATTTTGATTACGCAGGAATTGTCATTCCAATGAAAAATGAACAAGCTTTGGGAGTAAGCCTTATCCGATTTGGGATAGACAATATCCCGAACACTATAGAATTGTACAACCCCGACAATACCATAAATTACGACAATATCAAATCTTTTTCGGTAGCGGATTATGCACTTTTTTTCACTTATGCAAAAAAAATGAACCTCATCGATGGACTTCAAATTGGAGGTAATGCAAAGATAATTCATAGAAGCTATGGCAGTTTTGCATCGGCATGGGGATTTGGGGCGGATGTTTCGGCACAAATTACAAAAGAAAACTATCGTGTAGGCGTATTTTTGCAAGACATTACTACTTCGTTCAATGCGTGGAGTTTTAATTTTACCGATAAAGAAAAAGAAGTTTTTGCAAATACAAACAATGAAATACCTGTATCTTCAATAGAATTAACCGCACCGAGTATCCATTTTGGTGGTGCTTATAAATTCTTGGTAAACAAAGGCAATATTAGCATAGAACCCAATCTGAAATTTACAGCTTATACTGATAAAAGAAATGTACTCATTTCTGCCAATCCTGTGAGCATAGATATGGCATTTGGCGCAGAAATTGGATTTTGGAAAACAGCCTATTTGCGTACTGGGGTTTATAATTTCACCAAAGCTACTAATGATTTGGGCGAATCGTACCTTAGCTTTATGCCCTCTCTTGGCGTGGGTATTCATATACAAAAAC
>CAZUUI010000091.1:2689-7975 GCA_964622955.1 uncultured Chitinophagaceae bacterium
ATAGTTATAACAATATAGCCAATGTGGGCGTGGGCTTATATTCTCATGTTATTTCAGCTAGCTATACATTTAAGAAATAATTTTCAAACATAAATGATAAATGCGATGAGAATATTTTTACTTTTTTCCCTATTATTTTTTAGCTGCAATGTAATACAAAGTCAAGCACCTTTTGGCAACGAATGGGTAGATGCAACCAAACCCCATTTAAAAATAGCATTAGCACAAACTAGACTTTATAGAATTCCATTCACAACAATACAAAACATTGCTCCGTCTATTGCTAATGCAAATCCAAGTGAAATATGTATTTTTAACAACGGTGTAAAAATTCCAATATTTGTAAGTTGGTCTATTGCACCACCTACAAGCAATGATTTCATTGAATTTTATGGTGAAATTAAAGATGGTACCATTGACAACAAGCTCTACAAAAACCCAGATCATAATTTAAATCCTACTCAAAGTTATTTCTTAGATAGCAATTACTATTTCTTAACATTACGAACGTCAAACAATCCTTTTATCTTATCTCAGTCAACTGATACAACGGGGATAAATGACATTTCCTCCTTTTGTATCCGAAAAGAAATTGTAGGATTTAGAAATGCATTTCAAGATGGAAAACGATATTATTATAGCGCAACAGACTATGTAGTATCGCCCGAATATGACGAAGGCGAAGGATGGGGAATAAACTCAGTAGCATCTAACAATATCAATGCAACGCAAGCAAAATTGGATGCACCTGTTAATTCAAAATTAACGTTTAGGTTATTTGCAAAAAATGTAAACACGCATCAATTAGATGTTGTATGGAATACAGGCAAAATAAAAGACACCTCTTTTTTTGGGAGCAAAGCCATTACTTATAACTACGACTTGCCTACTCCAGGTCTTTTGGCTACAAACGCTTTAAAAATTATTCCAAAAGTAACCAACAATCATGGATATGCATTAGGCTTTATACAACTTGACTATCCTAGGACCTACAATTTTTCGGGATTACAAAACTATCTATTCTACAGTCCGCCTAGCTCGCAAATACAAAAATTTTATATTTCAAATTTTGTGTCGAGCAACACGCCTATAGTTATTACCGATTATACAAAATTGAAACGCTATAGCTATCCAAGCACGAGTAATTTTACAGCTATAATTGATTCAAGTTCAAACGAAAATAAATTATACATAACAAATGAAAGTCAAATTGGAGTAATTTCAACCTTAAGAAATGTAAATTTTGCTTCTATCAAAAAAGGAAATTTTATTATTATTTCTAGTACAGTTTTGACAAAAGATAGCAATAATCAGAATGTAATAGACGAGTACAAAACATTTAAAGAAAGTAATGCAGGCGGAAATTTTAAAGTAAGCACTTATTACCAAGAAGACTTGGACAATTTATTTGCCTTTGGACACCCAAAACATCCCCTTTCTATTAGAAAATTTCTACAAATGGCAAGTTTATGGAAAGACACCGCAATAGAAAATGTGCTTTTAATAGGTAAATCATACGCACCTCATGGCATTAGAGGATACAATACTTCATTATATAATTCCTTACATGTAACATCATTTGGTCAAAATCCATCCGATTTATTATTAGCGACTATGGACACTTCTATTTTTCCTTTTGTAAATATTGGGAGACTTTCTGTTCAAACGCCTTATGATATTAGAAATTATTTGGACAAATTAAAAGAATACAATAGCGAATATAACAAAACTGCACCAAATACACAAAATCCTGATAACAAAGAATATATGAAATGGGCTATCCATTTGGGAGGAGGTACGGGAACGGAACAGCAACAAAATTTCAAAGCCAATTTAAGAGAATTTGAACAAGAAATAAAAGACACACTGTATGGAGCAAAAGTACTTTCTTTGTTCAAGAATGGAACAGACATAGCCCCCGATGAAACATCTATTGACCTAGAAAATAGAATAAATAAAGGTGTAAGTTTGATTACATTTTTTGGACATAGTTCGGCTACTGTATTTGACGTAGGGATTACAGACCCAGGAAACTTCAAGAACAAAGGGAAATATCCCATCTTTTTAGCGAATGGGTGTAACTCTGGGAATGTATATTCCTCAGCACCATCATATAGCGAACAATTTGTAAATGGAAAACAAAAAGGTGCCATAGCATTTGTTGCTTCCACTAATTTTGCGCTTGATGCGTCCTTGTATAATTATTCTAAATGGTTTTATAAACATTTAAATACCGACTTATACAATAATTCTATTGGAAAAATTGCTCGACAAGCTTCTATAAGCTTAGTCAATGAAGTTAATTCAAATTTAAATTACCTATATACCACTGCACTTGAATACAATATAAACGGAGATCCTAGCATTCCTTTGAATCAGTATTCTAACCCCGATTATTTCATTGATAAAAATTCATTTTATATTACACCAAAAACAGTTACATCTACAATGGATAGTTTCTCGATATTTGTAGTAGTTCAAAATTTGGGAAAAGCTATTAAAAGGGAAATTAAACTAAAAATAGAACGAATAAATAATGGAACGACAACAGTATATGAAAAGATAGTACCCGCTACATATTTCAAAGATACTTTTGAAGTAAAAATAGCTACTAAAGATCAAACATCTGGACTTGGACTCAACGTATTTAATATTAAAATTGAAGCCGATGAGCAAATTGCTGAAATCAGTGAACTAAACAACGAAGTTAAAAACGGACTAGAAATATTGATTGAGGCGGAAGATATTTTCCCTATTTATCCTTATGAATTTTCTGTAATTGGAAATGACAGCCTTACACTATACAGTTCAATATCTAATTTGAGCAAAACTTCAAAAAATTACATTATTCAAATAGATACAACCGAATTATTTAACTCACCAATTCTTCGAACACATCAAAAAACGACAGACGGAAGTGTATTTAGCTGGTTTCCTAATACCGCATTGAAAGATAGTACTGTATATTATTGGAGAACTGGTATTGATAGCACCTATACCAAAAAACCTATGATATGGCATACTAGCTCATTTCTTTATCTAAAAGGGAAAGAAAAAGGTGGCTGGAATCAATCGCATTATTTTCAATACCAAAAGGATAATTTTTCAAACTTACAACTCAATGCCAATAGAACTTTTAAATTTTTGGATGATTTAAAAAACATTTACATACGTGTGGATGGTTCTACAAACACTTATGAAGTTGAGTGGTATCTCAATTCTGCAAGATTACAAGTTATTAGAGAAGGTGGTAGAATTGGATCTGGATTCAATGTAATATGGATAGATGGAAAGACAGGTATTCCAAAACAAAGCAATGACGTAGTTATTAATGGCGCTCGATATGGCAGCTATGGTTCTATCCAATTTGGGTATGATGGAATTCCTAGAGAAGGATTTGTATTTCCCGATACAGGTGTTACGCCGTCTACACATCCGCTACCCAACACGCAATGGACTACTGTTTTAATGAATTTCATCAATCAAGTTCCTGACGGAGACTACTTAATTTTCTATACACTCAAAAAACCTGATTATACAAAATGGGACAATACTCTAACTTCATTTTTCACCAATGCAGGCCTTCAAAACATTTCTAATTTTACCAACGGAACCATAAAAGCACCTTTGATATTTGGCTATAGAAAAAATGACCCAAGCTATACGCCTTATCAAGTAAATGGAACCGATTTTGTAACCAAAACATACGGAAATATTAACATTATTGGTAATTGGAATGAAGGCGGAATGAGTTCTACAGTAATAGGTCCCGTAAAAAAATGGGGATCTTACCACCACAATCTGCAAGCGATGGAATCGCCAAGCAAAGATACAAACAAGATTACCATTTTTGGAATAGACAACGCTAATAGAGAAAATTTACTTTTTACGTTCAGTTCAGATATTGTAGACACCTCGCTAGCAAGTATTTCGGCTAGTCAATATCCAAAGTTAAAGCTAAAATATTACTCAAAAGATAATATAAATAGAAATCCTTCTCAACTCAATTATTGGAGAGTGTTGTACGAAGAAGATGTACCCGAATTATTGGTAAATAAGGACTTCTACTACGAACTTAAAGATAGTATTTCTACTGGGGAAAATACAAATATCGGATTTGGTGTTACCAATGTATCGCCTGCCAATATGGACAGTTTCTGGGTAAAAATGATCTTGACAAGCGGTTCTCAAAACCAAACGTTTACGCAAAAAGTAGCCCCGCTCAATGCACTCCAAAATGGCAAAATCAACTTCACGCTTCCCTATCCTAATTATTTTGTAAGAAACAATCAAGTTCAGATAGAAATAAATCCAAAAGGTACGGGCTATTTGACCGAAAAGTATGATTTTAACAATTTCCTTCAAACCTCTTTTTATACCAAACCCGACGAAATCAATCCTCTATTGGACGTTACATTTGATGGGGTTCATATCCTCAACAATGAATTGGTAGCCTCAAAACCACAAATTCAAATTAAGTTGAAAGATGAAAATCAATTTTTGCTTTTGAACGACACCTCTTTGGTTCAATTATTCTTAAAAGACCCGCAAGGAACTATCAACCCAATATATTTCAGCCAAGAGAATGTCCTATTCACACCTGCTACAAATTCTCAAAACAATTTAGCTACCATATCTTTTACACCTACGCTTACCGATGGCACGTATGAATTGATAGTAAAAGATGCTGACAAAAGTGGCAACAGTAGTGGACAAAATGCACGCTACGATTACAAAATTGGATTCAAAGTAATTACAAAAATGCAGATAAGTCAAGTTTTGAATTATCCAAATCCTTTTAGTACTTCCACTCAGTTTATATTTACATTGACGGGCGAAAAAGTACCTGATAAAATCAAAATTCAAATCCTAAACATTAGAGGCCAAGTAGTTAGAGAAATTCAAAAAGAAGAACTAGGCCCTCTCAAAATAGGACTCAACCGCACTACGTATGCTTGGAACGGCACCGACCAATATGGCGATAGATTGGCAAATGGCGTATATCTATACAAAGTAGTGGTAATGGACAACAACAAGCCAGTAGATATGCTCAACAGCACCGACTTCAAAGACATCAATAATTCAAAATCGGATATCAGCAAGTATTTTGAGCATAATTATGGCAAAATGGTGATTTTGAGGTAGAAGCTAGGGGTTAGGGAATAGTGATTTGTAATTAGTAATTAGCCCGCCCCGTCATTTCACAATTTTTTACTTTAAAAATAAATATAAAAAATATGCAGAATCTCATAATCCAAAAAATAATTATCAATAAATGTAGGGGCG
>CAZUUI010000092.1:0-3672 GCA_964622955.1 uncultured Chitinophagaceae bacterium
CTTTTTTTGTTTGGGAAAGGCTTTTTGAACATAAACATACGGCAAAACAAGGCGAAAAAGTACTTTTGCTATCCAGCAATATGTCGGGGTTTAAGCTTCCGATATATGAGATACTGGCGGATATGCATCAGGTAAATCGCTATCCTCGTGCTTTTAGAAACAATACGATTGACGAATGGATGTTTTCGCTGGAAGATAGCACGGTCATCAATGGGCGAAAAACGTATCTTTTTCAGTTTTATACCAAGCGAAAATATCGCACGCCTCGTTCCATTAGTGGCACGTTTCAGATAGATGCAGCCGAAATGATTCTCACTAAATTTATTGGAGGGAACAAAGAAAATTATTTTGAATATAACTACAAAATTAAAGACGGAAGATATTATACCGATAATTTTTACCTATCTATGGTGAGTAATGTATTTGAAGTCAATGGATTAAAAACCGCCATACAGATAACACAATCGACTCGAGAATTTAACTCGCCCCAGACCTTTGCTTCCAACGAATTTAAAGGCAATGAATATGAAATTTCTAGAAATTTGTTGTCGCCCGAAGCTACTCAGCTACTCAATAAATACCGAAAAGACAGCCTTACAAAAAGAGAACAAAGTACTTTTGTAGCCCTGGATACCCTATTCAAGCAAGACAATATGGAACAAAAACTGAAACTATTTTTGGCTTTGCGAAAAGGAGAATTCAGAATGGGCAAAATCAGCATTGACCTTGCTAAATTATTGGACTTTAATAACTATGAAGGTAATAGAATTCAAATAAAACTAAAAACATATGAGCTATTTAATAAAAATCTTCAACTACAAACTCATCTAGCGTATGGGTTCAAAGACCAAGCTATCAAATATGGATTTGGGGGAAATTATCTTTTGAATTATGAAAAAAATATAAAAATAGGGATATATGCGTCAAATGATGTAGCGCCAGCAGGTCGTTTCTCTCATTTTTTTGCAAATAATAACTATACGCTTAACGAACTATCTTATTCAAATTATACAAAATTGATACGGATTTATGGGTACTACAGCAGTGATATCAATCGATATTTGGAAGGGGCTTTGGGAATGGAATATAGTCGTCAGGAGGCTCTGTTTCCGTATTCTTTTGCGGGGATTAATACGAACATATATGAATATGCGTCGCCTTCTATCTCGCTTCATTATTACCCAAAAACAAAGAAAATAAATACGCCTGAAGGGAAATACACCATAGAAAACAAACCTACTTTTTTACACTTGACCGCAAAACAGTTCATTCCGCTGCAAGAAAGTTTAGGTACTAATTTTAGCGCAGACCTCGCTTTTCATACTCGTATCAAATCTGCCTTGGGCACGACAACCATTCATTCACAAGCGGGCTATATACTTGGCAGTGCGCCTATATTCAATACTTTTGAAGGAATGGGATTGGCTTTTAGGAATGTGCAATCTTTTGGGCTGGCAAGTCACGATGGATTTATGACAATGCCTAGCGGTTCTTTTTATTCGGATAAGCGTATTGCATTTTTTATGAGACAATTGCTTTTTTCAAAAAAAGTAACCAAACGAATTCAGTTCAATCCTACGCTTACCTATAGCGCATTGTGGGGAAATATGCAGGACCGCGCGCAACACAATATGACTTTTGAAGTTCCAACTAATCTATACCAAGAAGTTGGCTTTGAGCTAAGACGCATTATTTTTGGGCTGGGAGTAGGAAGCTATTATCGTATTGGAGCTTATCAAGAGCCTACTTTTAGCAAAAATGTAGCTTTCCGATTGATTTTTGAGCCTTTTTATTAGAACTTATATCATTTCACCTCGCCAAGATAAAGTTCTTGAGGGGAGGATTTAAGCAAAAATTTTCGAGGCACGCCATCTGTTTGATTGAATGAAATAATGGCTTCGTTGGGCGAAGTCCAATTATAGGTGATATTATCTTTGAGTTTATCGTTGTAGATTTCAAAATGCAGGCTGCCGTCTTCAAATCCGTGCGCTTTTACATATACCGCTACTTCCCATCCACTAAATTTGGACTTTTTTTCGGCCGTAATTTTAACTTGACATTTTACATCTTGGAATTCTCTCACTTCCACAAATTTTTCTTTTTGACAAGAAGTTAATATTAGTAAACTCAAGGCAAGGATTAAGATTCTGTTCATATTTTTCTAATTTGTATCTCTTTCAACGAATTTTTATCCTCAAAATTGTATTAGATGTTAAAAATTACATTTCAACTTCGTAAATCCATCTAACAAAACGCATTTTTTCTTTGATTTTTACATTTACTTATGTTCTAATTTTGCAGTCATTAATCACTTAAAAAAGATACGTTATGAAAAAAATTATTAAAAGTTTGGTAGGTTTATCCTTGATATGGATGATAACAAGTTGTGAAAAAGATGAACTTGTATCTACCGCTAGCAAAAGACAATTTGATATGAGCACTTTTTTTGCTCAAACAGAACCAAGCAGACAGAATTTCAGTTTTACGGCAGGACAATACAAACAAATAGTAGGAACAAAAGGCACTCGAATTACTTTTTTTGCGAATTCGTTTAAGAGAGCTAACGGACAAATTGTAACATCGGGCACTATCAATATTGTATTGCAAGAAATGCTTACAGGTCCGGAAATGATTTTGGCCAATAAATCTACAACTTCTAATGGTGGTCTATTGAAATCGGGAGGTCAAATTCTACTAAAAGCCTATCAAAATGGCGAAGAACTTCTAGTAAATAAAGCGTCGCGTCCTGTAGTAGAAATCCCTACGAAAAATAATGATGATATGAATGTATTTTATGGGACTATAAAGGTAAACGACTCTCTAGTAGGTGATACTTCTGTCAACTGGAATGTGGATACAACTAGCAATGTAAATATAGTTAATGACACTATTTCAAATAGTAACTATTTTTATTTTAAAATAGACAGCTTCAACTATATCAATTGCGATAGATTCTATGACCAAAATCCGAGAAGTGATGTAAAAATAACAGTACCTGCAACTTTTGTGGATTCAAACACCACCGTTTATGTATACTTTCCTCTAATCAACTCTGTAGTAAGAGTTTATCAATTTGACATAACATCGAATAGTTTTATTTTGGACAATGGATATAATGTACCAATCGGAATGAATGTAAAAATAGTATTGGTAGCTAAAAAAGGTACACAATATTATTATGAAATAAAAACAGCTACGATTACATCTAACTTTTCAACTACGATGAATCCTACTGCATCTGACATTAAAAGTATTAAAACGGCAATATACAATATGTAGCGTAATACCGTTCATACAATCAATATAGTTCAAAGACACTCTATTAGGGTGTCTTTTTTTTACATAAAAAAGAGAGAAACCGAAGGTTCTCTCGAACTTTAAAACAAATGAAAAAATGAACTAATATATTATTTTACATCAAATCTATCTAAGTTCATAACTTTTGTCCAAGCAGCTACAAAATCTTTTACAAATTTATCTTTTGCATCGCTACTAGCATATACTTCTGCCAAGGCTCTTAGCTCAGAATTTGAACCAAAAATTAAATCGGCACGAGTAGCAGTCCATTTATCTTTTCCAGTTTTGCGGTCTTTTCCAATAAATACTTCTTGATCTGCATCTTTTGCTTTCCATTCTGTATCCATTGACAATAAATTTACAAAAAAGTCTGGA
>CAZUUI010000092.1:3782-7959 GCA_964622955.1 uncultured Chitinophagaceae bacterium
GTCAATTGATCTTTTTTGTCGCTAAAAATTCCTTTATTAGATTGGTCATAATTAGCATTCAAGGCTCGCATTCCACCCAGCAAAACGGTCATTTCAGGAGCAGTCAATGTCAATAATTGTGCTTTGTCCACCAATAATTGCTCTGTAGCTAACGTATATTTTGATTTTAGATAATTTCTAAATCCATCTGCCATAGGCTCTAATAAATTGAACGATTCTACATCGGTTTGAGATTGGAGAGCATCCATTCTACCCGCTACAAAAGGCACTTCTATTGTATTTCCAGCATTCATAGCCGCTTTTTCTACTGCCGTATTTCCTGCCAATACGATCAAATCGGCCATTGAGATTTTCTTATCTTTATTCTTATCATTAAAATCTTTTTGAATTTTCTCATAAGCTTTTAGTACTTTCTCCAAAACTTTTGGATTGTTTGATTCCCAATTCCTTTGAGGCTGTAGGCGAATACGAGCACCATTAGCACCCCCTCTTCTATCCGAATTTCTGTATGTAGATGCCGAAGCCCAAGCTGTAGAAACCATTTCACTCAAAGTCAAACCTGAATTCAATAATTGATTTTTTAGATTTTTGATATCATTGGCGTCTACCAATTTATGATTCAAAGCAGGAATTGGGTCTTGCCAAATCAAATCTTCTTTTGGAGACTCTGGACCTATATAAGTGGTTTTTGGCCCCATATCGCGGTGCGTCAATTTGAACCAAGCTCTAGCAAAAGCATCTTCAAAAGACGCTGGATTGTCCATAAATTTTCTAGAAATTTTTTCATATATAGGATCAAATCTCAACGATAAATCGGTTGTAAGCATAGTAGGCAAATGTTTTACAGAAGTATCAAAAGCATCTGGAATCATCGGTTTTTGATTTTTGGCAACCCATTGATGCGCCCCAGCAGGACTTTTGGTGAGTTCCCATTCGTTTTTGAACAAACTTTTGAAGAAATCGTGTGTAAACTGTGTAGGGAATTTTGTCCACGTAACTTCTAATCCCGAAGTAATGGCATCTTTTCCTTTTCCCGTACCATACGTACTTTTCCACCCAAATCCTTGCTCTTCTATTCCAGCAGCTTCGGGTTCTGGGCCTACGTGCGAAGCAGGTCCTTTGCCGTGCGTTTTCCCAAAAGTATGACCACCCGCTATCAATGCTACAGTTTCTTCATCATTCATTCCCATTCTTTTAAAGGTTTCGCGAATGTCTTTTGCGGCGGCTACGGGGTCAGGATTTCCATTAGGACCTTCAGGATTTACATATATCAAACCCATTTGAACGGCAGCCAAAGGATTTTCTAATTTTCTTCCTTCCGAATATCTATTGTCATCTAACCATTTTTTTTCCGAACCCCAATATACATCATTTTCTGGCTCCCATACATCGGTTCTTCCAGCGGCAAAACCAAAGGTCTTGAATCCCATTGACTCCAAAGACACATTTCCTGCCAATATCATCAAATCCGCCCAAGAAATTTTTGATCCATATTTTTGTTTAATAGGCCACATTAGTCTTCGGGCTTTGTCTAAATTGCCATTATCGGGCCAACTATTTTGTGGCGCAAAACGTTGCTGACCAGCTCTTGTACCTCCACGACCATCGCCCGAACGATACGTACCTGCACTGTGCCAAGCCATACGAATAAATAAAGGTCCATAATTGCCAAAATCGGCTGGCCACCAATCTTGCGATTGTGTCAGAACTTGTTGTATATCTTTTTTTAGAGCAAAGTAATCCAAACTCTTAAATTCCTTGATATAATCAAAATCTTTTCCCATTGGATTTACCTTTTCGGAATGCTGTTTTAACACATCCAAGTTCAGCTTATTTGGCCACCAATCTTTGTTGGTAGTACCTTTCATAGCCGCTTCTCTACGAGCGGTAGTTTCTGTTTTGCTGGCAGAACCATGTCCCATAGGGCATTCTGCCTTTTTTTCTTGTGCTATAGCCCACGACGAGCACAGCAAAATTGATGATAAAATTACATGTTTCATATTGCTATTTTTAAATTTTAATACAAATTTACAACGCAATACTAGTTTGATTTCATATATTGTTTCTATGAAACATATAGATAAAATCTATCAAATCACATTCACATCAAAAACCACCTCAACATCCGTATCGCCACCTGCTGTTTGAAGATTGGTGTTGGGTTTTGTAGGTTTGTGGCGTAATATTATCGTTAGCGGAAAGGTTCCTGTATTTGTGGTGTTGAATGTAGTGTTAATTCCTAATGGATTGTTATTTGTATCTACATCGGTTTTTGAAACAGTAGGCGCACCCATTGTATTCAATTGATAGAAAAATTCGTGATCTACACCTTCGCTTTTAATTTCATCTGTTATTTGAGTTAATTTTCCCGAATCTCCTGTGTAGACTTCTATTCGTCCGGTATAGTTTGTATTTGCTTTTAAATTCGAAACGGTTTTTCGTCCAGCATTCCCTCCTTCGCCATCATAATCTTCATAGATAAAAAAAGATTGACTACCATCAGGAGCAGTAAGAATGTATTTGAAAACAGTAATGGTTTCATGATCGGAAGCATGTACATGATCTTTGCTACAAGAGAGCATAGCAAATAGTATACTAAAAATAAAAAAGGATATATTTTTCATAATTTTGAATTTTAAATTAATAATTTTGTGCAAATATAATAAAAAAAAATACAAATGCAACAATGTTGCATTAAAATTAATGAAACATAGAAAGACACATACTCAAGATTTGGTTTTAGAAGAATTTCAAAAGGCAAATAAAGCGTTGTCGCAATCCGAAATTCTAAAAACGTTGGAAGGAAAAGTAAACAGAGTTACTATTTATAGAATTATGGATAGATTTGAATCCCAAGGGATTCTTCATAAACTTATTGATGGAGAAGGAATAGCCAAATATGCATTGTGCAAAGATTGTAAGCATGAAGCCAAGAGCCATCATCACAATCATATACATTTCAATTGTACCAATTGTCATGAAGTAACTTGTATTGAACAAGCACCAATTCAATATGAATTGCCCAAAGAATATTTAATTGAAAAAATTAATTTTAACGTAATTGGAATTTGTCCCAAATGTACTATTAAAGATTGATTTTGGTCGATTGCCAATTGATGAGCTGCCAGTTATGCTTCTTTTTTTTATTGATACTTGTAAAACGGATTTCTACTTCAAAAGGTGTGCCTTTGTATTTGCCTCGAACTAAAACGTCACCAGTTCCCACTGCTATTTTTCCATACAATTTATAAGTACAGTTTTTAAATTCGTAATATGTGTATTCAATTTCGTTTTTAGCAATACTTTCAATAAAAGTAGTAAAATTTTGTTGTTCGCCATTGGAGTGCACATAATGAAGACTGCTATCAATATAATTTGATAATTTACTTATATCTTTTTTGACCATATAATCAAAACGTTTTTTTTCAATAGTTTCTAAATTGATTTTTTTCACAATTTTGGACTGTGCTACTAATTGTATGCTTCCTAATAAAAAAAATAGTAAAAAAAAGAATGGTTTCATTTTTAGAAAATAATTATTTGGCAAACACTAAAAACTACTTTTATAGTTGAACATCATTTATCATCCCAGCACCTACTGTTACGTGTGTGCCTTCATCTATCAAAATAAAACTACCCGTATTTCTATTTTTTTTATAACTATCAAAAAACAAAGGTTTGGTAGTACGTAATTGTATTCTTCCTATCTCATTCATTTTGAGCTCGGATTCACCTTGAATTCTACTCAAATTATTGATATCCATTTTGTAGTGAATAGCTTTAACAATAGCTTTTACTTCGTTTGTATTGTGCTTTAGTACAAATTTTTGACCAATAGCTATAGGTCTATCGCCCATCCAACAGATCATAGCATCAATATCTTGACTATTTTTAGGCGCATTATTTTCTCGTACTATCATATCGCCTCTGGATACATCTATATCATCGTTTAGCAATATCCTCCAACTGCTCGGTACAAATGTTTCCTCTAGTTCTTTTTCGCCAAAATGGATAGCTTTGATAGTACTACTAAATCCAGATGGCAATACTGTAATTTTATCATTTTTTCTTAATACGCCTCCCAACATTTTTCCTGAATAAGCTCTATAGTCATGAAATTCATCGTTTTGTGGACGAATGACGTGCTGAACCGAAAATCGTGCATCTATAAAATTAT
>CAZUUI010000093.1:0-7911 GCA_964622955.1 uncultured Chitinophagaceae bacterium
AATTCAAAGGATGTACATTATTCGAATTTAACCCAACACCATTATCTTCTACACATAGAATTATTTTATTTTTAATTTCAGCTACATATATTTTCAGTTTCCAATTATTATCTTTTTTATTATAAAGTCCATGTTTTATAGCATTTTCAACCATAGTATGAATACAAAGATTGGGTACTAGTGTTTCGGTACTTATATTTTTTCGCAAAACAATTTTGTAATCGAGCGATTCTTCAAATCTCAATTGCTCCAGTGACAAATAGTTATTCAAAAATTTCAATTCTATATCTAACGCAATTTCAGGATTTTCAAAATTTGTAAGCGCAATTCGTTGCAGTTCAGTCATTTTCACTAAATATGAAGATGCTTTTCGTATTTCTTTTTTTCTGAGCAAATAAGTAATACTCGTAATAGCATTGAATGTAAAATGGGGAATGTATTTGGATTTTATTACTTGTAACTGAAGATTGTTTTTTTCAACTTGTTTTTTAACCTCTTTTTGATGCTTCGCTTTTTGTCTTTCCAAAAAGAAAATAACAACCATGCTTCCAATCGCAAAAATTATTACTAAAAAGAAAAACCAAAAAAAACCTGTTTCATAATATTTAGACTGAAGAATAATAGGTAACGACTTTTCACTTTCACTCCATTTTTGTCCATCAAAGGAGCTCTGAATTTCTAACGTGTATTTATCAGGTGGTAAATTAATCAAACGAATAGTCTGACTTGACTGCAAATCGACCCATGGTTTATCTGCAGAAAGCCTATATCTGTATTTCAAAAAACTATTTTTCACATATAATGGATTGGAAAAATAGATATCAATATTTCGGATGGAACTACCTAATCTATAATCTTTTTGATGCAAAGAATCCGATGTTACAATTTTTTTATTCCCTTGATAAAATACATATTCTTCAATAGTCACTTTGGGAGGAGTCGTATCCATCTTTGTCAAAATACGTGGATCAAAATGAAGTACTTTGTCCAAGCAGGGCCAATATATGGTGCTATCTTTTTTATCAAAGAAAAAATTGTTTTGATTCCCCTCCAATGTATTCAAATCATTTTCAATTGAATACGCTATATATTTTTCTTTACCTGTATTATACCAATAATCTAAATCAAAAAATATGATATCTCTATATGTTCCTATAATTAACCATTTGTCATATTCTATCATTGATAATATAGATGTAGAAATAGTTAAGTTTTTTAAATAAGTCGTTTTTCCTTTTTTTGTACACAATAAACTTGTGCTATAATTTTCCCAGATTCCATTATACTTATCACACACAATTGCAAATCCAAGCCTATTAAGCGATGTCAAAGAGCTATAACTACCATCCAAATTGACCAAATAGGATTCACTTGAAGTTTTTACAGCTATTTTTCTGTCTTTGGTAAATACAATTGAAATAATGTTACTTTTCTTTAGGGTATCCAATGCCGTTTTGAAATGCATCATTTTCTTTGTCTTGGCATCAAATCTGAACAACAACGAGATATTGGAAAAATAAATATCCTGTGTCAAAGGATCTATTGCGGATGTATATATTTCCCTGCCCTTAGGCATATCAAAAACTTTTATTTGATTTTTTGTTATAAATGGGATTTTTCCTTGAACAGATAAGGGCAATAAGACATCATTATATTTATTGCACGTAAAGCCAAATCCACCAACATTACCTGCTTCTGGAATATTTATTTTAGAGAAATTCTTTTTATCAGAAGATTTGAATATTCCATTTGTAAAAGAGCTAAAATAAAACGTACCGTTTTGATCACGAGTCATACTCCATATATTGTCAAAATCCTCATTGAGCCTCAATTTCAACTCTTTAATTCCCAATTTAAAATAATTGAACAATCCCAATTCTGTACCTACATATAAGTTTCCACTTTTATCCTTTTCGATACAATAAGGCGTAGGTATATCATCAAATTTATATAGTTTTTTAAAATCATAATAAACATAATGACTAGGGGATGATTCATACATCAAACCACTCAAATTTGATATCAGAATCTTTTGATTAGTTATCGGAAAAGGCAGTTTTATATAATTGAGCACGAGTTTTTTAGAAACATTTGTTTGAAAATGTATCCATTCATTTTTTCCAATATCAATAAATGTTTTTGAAAACTCCTTATTTTTATGTGAAATTTTTTGATCACTATCAAAAACTCTTTTATCAATAAATTTTTGCTCAGATATTCTACCTGAATCTAACAGAAAATAACTTTCCAAATCTTTAGTTATATCTTTTTTATCGGTATAATATACAATTCCATCGTCTACTCTCAAAATCCAAGTCACATTATTTTTATACCAACTTTTAAGTATTTTATTTTTTTGTCTATCAAAAAAATATGTGTATAAAACACCTTTTCTTATAAAGCTAATTTGAACAATTAAATCGTCTACAGGATCAATATTTAATTGCTCAATATTATTAAACATTGAACTTTTTACTTTATAATGACTAACCTTATTTCCATTGATCGTTACAAATTTAATAATATCATTATTCAATGGTCTAAAATATACTAAAATATTTGAATTTGGAAATTCCTCAAATCCTTGAACATATTCATACGATTCTTTCAAAAAGGCATTGTATGATTTTAGATTTCTTCCATCCCATTTTGCAAAAGTGTATCGAGTTCCTATCCATACAAATCCTTTGCTATCGGTATACATGGTGGTAATTTGCATTTGAGGAAGTCCGTCGCTAGCTACAAATTGTCTTGCAGAATACTTATCATCAATGACACCAGCATCCTTTGCATCTAAATTAAAATTTAGAACTAAAAAAATAAAAAAAATATAACCATTTAACTTCACCTTGCTTTAAGAAAACTTTGTTTTATAAATTTCAATTTTTAAAAGATAAAATTAACCAATCCAATAAGAGAATACTTCATTTTACAAATATCAAAAAATTTAAAAAAAAACACCAAAAAACATTATAAATAACATTTTTTGGTGTTTTAAAAAAGATGTAAACATGAAAAAATCTTTTTTAAGTTTTCTGCAATCATAGCATTTTTGGTAAAAAACTACGATGCAAAATTACAAGCATTAGCTTTAACTAAAATGCAATCTGGATAAAAATAGCGATTTTTTTGATGAACCAATTATCTCATATCTAAATACTCGTAGCCTTTGTAGTCTTTTTCCAAAAAACTAAATAAGCTAGTAGCTACAGCCTTGTTCTCTTCCCTAGACGAAATGGCATAGCTGACACGAACCCCCGAGCGTTCATAGATTTTTGACCCCATTACAATATTATCTTTTGTATTGACGGTTAAGTCTATTTTAAAAATATTAGAATTTTTCTCTAAAGGAATGAGCTCCAATATCTTCACATTTGCTTTCAATACTTCTTTTACTCTATATTTAAATAACTTCTTATAATTTTTTATAAAATCAAAGGGCGTTTCTATTTTATTTTTTTTCGAAAGTGGATTTATTTGAACCTCTTTGGTTTCGTGATTGATATTAGCTATAGATTTTCCATCCGATTTAATCTCTAATTTATTAATATTGATAAAAAATTGATTGCCTTTTACAACATATTGACCCGAAAAATTTTCCTTTTTGGTAGAATTGGGAATATCAATTGTAGCATTGTATTTAAAACTATATGAAGCCAATTTGCTATAACGAATATGAAGTGCTTCTAAAATTTGCTGAGCCTCAGCATCAATATTTTTTGAATCAGCAGACTTTAATGTTTTTACACTTGATTTTGCTTTGGTTTTTACCTGCGAAAACAATGGCAATGCACCAATAAAAAATACTAAAACTACAAAATATCTCATCTTTCTATAAATAAGCAACAAATATAACTACCTTGGGATAGAAACGGCTTTATAAAATAAAAATTTTATAAAAACAATGATATTTGCTACAATAGCAATCTAAAAAGGACTTTCGTCGTCCGAATGTTCGGAAGCGCTGTCATTTTGCTTAGAATACGGCTCAATTTTCCAAGCCCTAACTTCTGTAAAATAGCGTCCATTGTGCTCCCTACTTTCAATATCAATACTTGACTGAACCGCATCGCCTACTTTGTAATTAAAATGCGATACGCCTTCTCCTCTTACCGACAAACACACTTTTCTAGGAATCTTTGCAAATGTTTCCATTACAAACTCTCTTTTTCTCCACTTTCCATTAGAACTTTCGCCCGATTGTTCATCAAAAATTTGAATAATTTTTCCTTGTAAATACATAACAATTAACCAGTTAATGAATTACAAATATAAAGTTTTTTTTATTTAATTCAATATTTTTTAATATTTTATGCTAAATTTGCTCACTTTATAAAATTAAAAAATCCACAAATGAACAATATGTATAATAAGTACGCGCATTTGCTCACCAATTATTGCTTAGAAGTACAAAAAGGAGATAGAGTATTGCTGAAATCTACTTATTTGGCAGAACCACTCCTGATAGAATTGTTAAAAGAAATTACAAAGGCAGGCGGACATCCTGTATTGGATATAGAAATTCAAAAATATGAATCTTCGCTACTTTTAAATGCCGAAAAACATCAGTTGGATTGGGTAAATCCAGCTACAAAATATTGGAACGAAAATTTTGAATGTTTTCTATATATTCGTGCACCTTTTGAACAAAAAGATACAACACCTGTAGACCCTGCAAAAAGACAGGCTGTAAAAGAAGCCCATAAAGAAATTCATAAAACATATATGGAGCGAACTGGCAATAGATCTATGCGTCGTGGCTTGTGCCAGTTTCCTACGGTAGCCAGCGCCAAAGAAGCTGGAATGACCGTGGAAGAATATGAAAAATTTGTTTTTGATGCGTGCAATTTATTTGATGAAAATCCTTTAGCTACGTGGCAAAATTTTGGAAAAAACCAACAAAAAACTGTAGATTATCTCAATTCAAAATCAAAAATCCGATATGTAGGATCTAATATCGATATTACTTTTAGCGTAAAAGACCGTCTTTGGATCAATTCCGACGGGAAAACCAATATGCCAAGTGGCGAAATTTATACCGCACCTGTAGACGACAGTATGAATGGATGGGTTTTATTCACATTGCCTTCGGTGTATATGGGCGAGCGCGTAGAAAATGTTCGATTGGAAATAAAAGATGGCTATATAGAAAACTGGACTGCGACAATGGGCAAAGAATTTTTGGATAAAATTTTTGAAATTCCTGGCGCAAGACGATTTGGAGAAGCGGCAATTGGGACCAACTACAAAATTCAACAAGCTACGAACAACATCCTCTTTGATGAAAAAATTGGTGGAACTATTCACTTGGCTATTGGCGATGCATACAAACAATGTGGTGGAGTAAATGAGAGTTCTATCCACTGGGATATGATTACAGATATGACCGATGGCGAAATCTATGCCGACGATGAATTGTGCTACAAAAACGGTAAATTTATCGTATAACCTTTCTATACAATGACACTAAACCAAGCATTTATCTTAAAAATTATTAAGTTTGGAATTGTAGGATTCCTAGGATTTATTATTGATTTTGGACTTACTTATATTTTTAAAGAAAAATTAAAAATGAATAAGTTTGTGGCCAACGCATTAGGATTTTTGATAAGTGCAGTTGTCAATTTTACGGTAAATAGAATGTGGACTTTTCAGAATCACAACCCCAATTTAGCATTACAATTTGGAAAATTTATGGCCATAGCAAGTGTAGCCTTGATGCTCAATAGCTTGATTATTTACATTCTCAATGGCAAAATTCGCATCAATTTCTATGTGAGCAAGATCATTGCAGTTCTTTTTGTAATGTTCTACAATTTTATAATGAATTCATTATTTACTTTTGTCAAATAAGGATTTATGGCTCATATTGCACTTTATTTTGGCTCGTTCAACCCTATTCATACTGGGCATTTGATCATAGCAGAATCCATATTGCTCCAAAAAGAGATAGACAAAGTGTGGTTTGTGGTATCGCCTCAGAATCCATTTAAAAAAAGTCAAGGATTGCTCAATGAAACCAGCCGTTTTTTTCTCACACAACTCGCGGTAGAAAACAACGAACATTTTGGGGCTAGCAATATAGAATTTTCACTCCCCAAACCTAGCTATACTATAGATACGCTTACTTATTTGAAAGAAAAATACCCTACACATACTTTTTCACTACTTATGGGAGGCGACAATTTGGAGCATTTTGAAAAATGGAAAAACTATGAAACCATACTAGAAAACTATAAAATATACGTCTACAAAAGACCCGATGCATCCAATCAAAATAAAATCAATCACCCCAATATCATTATTTTGGATGTACCTATGATAGAAATTTCGTCTACACTTATCCGCTCTCGTATTCAAAATAAAGAATCGATACGCTATCTAGTTCCTGACGTGGTAAGGGAAGAAATTGAAAAAAGTGGTTTTTATAAATAAATGCCTTTTGTAACATAAGTAACTAAAAACATAAAAAAAACAACCTATTTTTGCAAATTAAATTATTGAAAAATATGAATCCAATTGAAGAGAAAGAACACGAACTTAGAGCACAAGATGCAATGTGTATCAATGAAAGTGAAGTTAAAGAACCTTGGTATGCCAATCTGAAATATCTTTTGGTTGGAATTGCTTTTGGAATTATATTTGTAAAAGCCGAAATTATCAGTTGGTATCGCATTCAGGAAATGTTTCGCTTACAATCTTTTTTTATGTATGGCGTAATTGGAAGTGCGGTAGCTGTTGGTGCTATCTCTGTATTTCTTATCAAAAAATCCAATATCAAAACCCGTTATGACGAGAAAATTGTATTTCAAAATAAAGAATTTAACAAAGGTCAAATCATTGGTGGGCTTATCTTTGGTTTTGGTTGGGCTATAACAGGTGCGTGTCCAGGCCCCCTTTTTGCTCAAATAGGCTCTGGTGCAACGGTTATTGCCGTTACATTTTTGAGTGCCGTTGCTGGCACTTGGGTTTATGGCTTATTAAGAGATAAATTGCCTCACTAGCATACCTCAAATTCAAAGATTTTTTCTGCTTCAAGAAAAGCTTCATACTTTTCGCCGATAGATACTTTGCCCACGCCTTTTGGAGTACCCGTGTAGATTAAATCGCCAGTCTGTAATGTGAAATACTTAGACACTTCGGCTATAATTTTATCAAAACTATAAATCATATCTTTAGCCAATCCGTGCTGTACCGTTTCATTATTTTTTGTAAAGGTAAACTGCAAATTAGCTAAATCCAAATCCCCTTTTTTAACAAATTTCCCTACTATTGCGGAATGGTCAAACGCCTTTGCTTTTTCCCAAGGAAGCCCTTTTTCTTTTAATTGTTGCTGTATATCGCGCGCCGTAAAATCAACCCCCAAACTGATTTCCTGATAATAGGTATTTGCAAATTTCTCTGCAATATGCTTTCCATTTTTGCAAATTTTAAGCACAATCTCGCACTCATATTGCATATTATCCGAAAAATTAGGCAAAAACCATTTCTCTTTATTGGGATTGAGTGCGGTATTCGGTTTTAGAAAAATTACCATATCACTTGGCACTTCATTTCCCAATTCAGCGGCGTGTTCCGCATAATTTCTACCTATACAAATGATTTTCATCTTAAATTTCTTTTGTGCAAATCTAATTTATTTATCACATATCGGTTGTAAATAAAAATTGAAATTTTCATTCTACTTACAAAAATCACAAAATGTTAAAAAGTCAAAAAAAGACTACTTTTTAGGCATTTTGCAATACTTTTGCGTAATGTCAGAAAAAAGCATATATATTCTTTGTATAGAAACCGCTACCGAAATGCTGTCTGTAGCATTATCAAAAAATGGCGAATGCATCTATTCGTATGTTGAATCGGAGAAACAGAGTCACGCAAAAAATATTACATTGGCTATTCAAAAATGCT
>CAZUUI010000094.1:0-7554 GCA_964622955.1 uncultured Chitinophagaceae bacterium
CCCGTACATAAAGACGTTACATTTTTCTTTTTACTATTTATTTTCGCCATTATTCCTTTTTCTATTTTTAAGAAATTTTTTGGGTTTTATTTATCTATTGCTGTCCCTTTTTTAGCTTTAGGTGTCGCATCGTATTTCTCTAATTTCGAAATCATTTTTGAAAAATTCTTAGTCCATAATTCACTCAAAAAATATATTTTTATAATACTGATTTTGCTCAATATCATAGGATTTACAGTGTCTACAATTCATTTTGGCAATATAAACCGAGACAAAAATTTAATAGAAGATAGCCAGTTTATAGCCTCTGAAATTGCTCAAAGAAAAAGCTCAATGCGTATTTCACACATCAATTTAAGCCAAGATTTTGCTTATAATTACTACGAACAAGCCTATTTGGCTAGAGCTATATCTCAAGAAATAAGAATGTACACCGCAGATTCCATTCAAAATTTTAAAGGATTTTACATTTCAAAAAACGCCCTAAGTCCAAATGCAATTAAGAGTCCTCACGGATATTATTTTTTGAACAGCAATTCCAAAATTGAAAATTAATTATTGATAAATAATCCCTATTTTTGCAGGAATGTTGAAAGGAAAAAAAATAATTATAACAGCTGGGCCTACGTATGAGGCCATAGACCCCGTTCGATTTATTGGCAATCGTTCTTCGGGAGCGATGGGCTTAGCCCTCGTCAATTCTTGTCTTTCGAGAAATGCAGAAGTAGTTTTAATCATAGGACCTGTCAATTTAACAATTCCGCAGCATCCAAATCTTACGGTTCATAAGGTAGAATCCGCAGCAGATATGTATCAAGCGGTATTGCCTTATGTAGACAAATATGATATTGGAATTTTTGCTGCCGCTGTGGCAGACTATACGCCAAAATACGTGGCCAATCAAAAAATAAAAAAAAATGAAGATTCTTTTACGCTTGAATTGGTAAAAACAGTTGATATCTTGGCAAGTGTAGGGAAACAAAAGCATAAAAATCAAATATTGGTTGGATTTGCACTTGAAACCCAAAATGAAGCCGAACACGCTCAAGGAAAATTAAAACGAAAAAATCTTGACGCTATCGTGCTAAACTCTTTAAATGATGCTGGAGCGGGATTTAAACATAGCACCAATAAAATTTCTATCTTTGACAAATACAATAATATCCAACATTTTGAGTTAAAAGACAAAAAAGATGTGGCTGAAGATATTCTCAATCATATTGAAACATTAATTATATCCAAATGAAAACACGATTTTTTTTCGTAATATATTTATTTTGCTCTTTTGCATCCTTTGCGCAAGAACTCAATTGTAGAGTTACGGTAAATGCTACTACCAATACCAATTCTACCGCCATTAGCCCCAAGCTCTTTAAAACGTTGGAAAAAACCATACAAGATTTTATGAATCTTCGCAAATGGACAAATGAAAATTATAATATCAATCAGAAAATTAATTGCAATCTGATTATTAATATCACCGAAATTCCCAGACAAGACGTATATAAAGCGGATATTACTATTCAATCGGAACGTCCCATATTCAATTCAAACTATTCCTCTCAAATTTTTAGACATAAAGAAGCCAGCGTTCCTTTTGTATATATCGAAAATGATCCAATAGAGTTTTCGGATAATATTTTCAATAATAGTTTGGCATCTACATTGGCTTTTTTCTCCTATTTTATCATTGCATTGGATAATGAATCTTTTTCGTTTAAATCGGGTCAAACGATTTTGGAAAAAGCCGAAAATGTCTGCAATATAGTACCTTTTGGGGCCAATGCTGGAGGCGAATCGCTCAGTGGCTGGAGACAACAAGAAGCTCAAAGTATATCGGGAGCCAAAACAAAAATTGGTATGGTACTGACTATGATGAACTCCCGTGGCGACAAATTCCGCAAAGCATTCTACGACTATCATTTAAACGGTCTTGATTTGATGGCAGATAGCGCCAAAACCGCAAAAGCGAATATCGTAAAAGCACTTGAAGAAATGGCTCAATACCAACAATCAAACAACACCTATCTTCCCAGTATGTTTATGCTAGCCAAACAAGATGAAGTCATCAATATGTTTAAATCCGAACCTGCCGATATTCGTAAAAAAGTAGGGGAATATATTACGAAGATAGAGCCATCGCTTTCTTCAGTTGTTCAAAAGAATTTGGTGAAATAATTCCCTAACCAATTCCTTTTCAATCGTTCCAATAATTTTATTTAGTTTAAATTTGCAAAAAAAATTAATCTATTTTGGAAGATAAATATTTGAAACGTGGCGTTTCGGCACAGAAAGAAGATGTACATTTTGCTATTCAAAACTTAAACAAAGGATTGTATTCCAATCTTTTCTGCAAAGTTTTCCCCGATGTAATGGGCAATGATGCCAATTATGTAAATCTTATGAGCAGCGATGGCAGTGGGACTAAATCTATCTTGGCTTATTTGTATTGGAAAGAAACGGGCGATGCATCTGTTTTTAGAGGTATAGGGCAAGATGCTTTAGTTATGAACCTAGACGATATGTTGTGTGTAGGTGCCTCAAAAGACTTTTTATTTACCTCTATTATCAATAGAAATAAAAACCGAATTGACGCTTCTGTTATCAAAGAAATTATTGACGGAACTAGAGAATATATAGACAAGCTAAATGAATATGGACTCAATATCGTATACACCGGTGGCGAAACAGCCGATGTAGGCGATGTAGTGCGCACGGTAAGTGTAGACGCCAGTATGAGTGCTCGTATGCACAAAGACCATATAATCCAAACGGGCAATATCAAAGCGGGGCAAATCATTTTGGGAATAGCTAGCTATGGAAATTGTATTTATGAAAATGGCTATAATAGCGGTATGGGAAGCAATGGACTCACTTCGGCTCGCCACGATATGCTCTCAAAAATCTATGCCGAGAAATATCCCGAAACTATAGAATCGCTTGTAGATAGTTCGGTACAATATTGTGGACGTAACCAAATTACCGATGTTTTATTTGAAAATCAACCGCTTGGAAAAATGTTGCTATCGCCAACTATGAGCTATGCGCCTATCCTAAAGAAAATGTTTGACCTTGGGCGTTCGCATATTCGTTCGGTAGTCCATTGTACCGGTGGCGCATCTAGCAAAGTACTTCACTTTGCAGAAGGTGTCAAAATTATTAAGGATAATGTATTGGAAGTTCCCCCATTATTTCAATGGATACATAACGAAAGTCAAACTTCATATGAAGAAATGTTCAAAGTATTCAATATGGGAACAAGAATGGAAATATATCTCGAAAATGAAACTTTTGCCAACGAAATCATAGACCTTGTAGCTAGTTTTGGGCTAAAAGCTCAGATAATTGGCCGCGTAGAAGCTAGCGAAAATACTTGTGTAGCAATGGAATATCAAGGCAAGTCTTGGGAATATAAAAAGTAGACATTAGATTTGAGATATTAAAATTTAGCTTTTAAAAATAAAAATATGACACACCCTATTTTCCCTTGTTTGTGGTTTGACGGCAAAGCAAAAGAAGCCGCTGCTTTTTATTGCTCCGTTTTCAAAAACTCAAAAGTCTTATCCGAAAATCCAATGGTTGTAGTTTTTGAAATAAACGACTCCAAATTTATGGCGCTAAACGGTGGTCCAGAATACGCATTTTCTCCAGCAAATTCGTATGTAATCACCTGTGATACGCAAGAAGAAATAGACTATTATTGGGATAAATTATGCGAAGGCGGCAAACCTGGAAAATGTGGCTGGCTTACCGATAAGTTTGGAATTTCGTGGCAAGTAGTCCCAAAAATCCTAGGCCAACTGATGAACGACCCCGAAAAAGCACCCAAAGCGATGTATGCCTTTATGCAAATGACAAAATTTGATATAGAAAAATTAATAAATAACTAAAATAAATTAAATACACAAAAATATGAGTAAGAAGAATAAATTTGACAAAAAATCCATGCAATTTCTTGAAAATTACCTAAATACAGCCTCTCCTACAGGTTATGAAAGTGCTGGACAAAATGTATGGATGGAATATATTAAACCCTATGTAGATGAAATACGAACAGATATCTACGGAACGTGTTATGGCATAATTAATCCAAAAGCAGAATATAAAGTAGTCATTGAGGCACATTCCGATGAAATATCTTGGTATGTAAATTATATTGGAGATGATGGATTGATATATGTAGTGCGAAATGGAGGTTCTGATCATATGATTGCACCATCAAAAAGAGTCAATATTCATACAAAAAAAGGAATCGTTAAAGGCGTTTTTGGATGGCCTGCTATTCATACCCGAAGTGGAGGTAAAGAAGAATCCCCAAAAGTAGAAACGATATGGATAGACTGTGGTGCAGAAACCAAAAAAGAAGTAGAAGATCTTGGAATTCATGTTGGATGTGTTATTACTTACCCTGATGAATTTATGGTACTAAACGACACTTACTTTGTTTGTAGAGCAATTGACAATAGAATTGGGGGTTTTATGATAGCCGAAGTAGCTCGTATGCTCAAGGAACAAAAAGTAAAATTAGATTTTGGACTATACATTACTAATTCTGTTCAAGAAGAAGTGGGACTTAGAGGTGCCGAAATGATTAGTCAAACCATCAAGCCAAATGTAGCTATCGTTACGGATGTAACACATGATACTACGACCCCAATGATAGACAAAAAGAAAGAAGGTGAACAAAAGTGCGGCTTAGGCCCTGTAATTGCTTACGCACCAGCCGTTCAAAACAATTTGAGAGATTTAATCATTGATGCTGCTGAGAAAAACAAAATTCCATTCCAGAGAGCTGCTTGCAGCCGATTGACAGGAACCGATACCGATGCATTTGCTTATAGCAATGGCGGTGTGGCAAGTTCGTTAATTTCCCTTCCTTTAAGATATATGCACACTACAGTAGAAATGGTTCATAAAGAGGATGTTGCTCATGTAATTCAATTGATTTTTGAATCTTTGAAGAAAATCAAAAAGGATCATAATTTTAGCTATTTCAAGTAAGTTTGGTATAAAAAAGCGACATCTTTATAGAATGTCGCTTTTTTATTTATTATATTTAATTAGATAATAGTCTGATACAAGATCGCTTATATTAAAGTTCTTTCTATCTTATCAACGTCACCGTTCCTTTCTTTTCAAACTGGCTTACCGTAGTTTTATATAAAATGTAATAGCTATAGACACCGCTTGGTTGCATTTCTCCAAAGTACGTTCCATCCCATGCACTATAATTCCCGGCCCCTTCATAGACTTTTTCGCCCCATCGGTTAAAGACCATCATTCTTACAAGTGTGGCTTTGCCATAAAAATCGGGCTTGAATACATCATTGACAAAATCTCCATTTGGAGAAAATGCATTAGGAAGCGATACTTCGCTGTCGTCTTTTTTCACTCGAATAAATATTTCTTCTGAGTTTAAGCAATTATTAGCATCGGATACTGTTATGGTATATGTAGTAGAGCTCATAGGATATACACGAATCATATCGCTTGTACTTCCCGTAGACCATCTATAGGTTTTGGCAGTTGTAGCATACAATTCTACAGTATCGCCTTCTATAATTACAGTATCAGGATTTGCATAAATTTCAATTGGCGCACGATAAATTACATTGAGCTGATTGAGGATATAGATACTATCGCAGAATGGGAATACTTGCTTTTTGATCGTATCTTCAATATTAGTAGATGCAAAATACCATTGATTTCTAAACAAAATAGAATCGCATTTTTCAATTATAGCTCCTGCCAGTGAAGTAGGCTTAGACACGATGAAATTATAGAATCGATGCACACTATCACATCCATAAATACTCTTAATAGTATCTTTTGGAAGCCTTGTGGATTGATTGTATGTATTGCCTTTATAATTGAATTGACCACAAACATTAGTGTCAATGTTTACAATTGTAACTTCTTGCAATTTTAAATCGATAATAACTACACTATCACATCCATTAATTTTAATTGACTTAAACTGATAAATACCCGAAGATCCCATAAACGTGCCGTTATACTGATACGTTTGTCCATAGGCACAAACCGACATTCGAACCGTATCAGATATCAATACATTCAAAAATGCGGTTCGATAAATAGAATCGCAGCCTCTAAAGCTTTTAATGGTATCATCAACTACCGATGGACTAAAATACGATTTATTTTTATACGTAATTTTGACACAATTCGTTATTTGAATAGTATCTTTATATGGTGCAAATATCCTTACGTTGAGTGCGGCTCTTGGGCTTTCACAGCCTAGTTTATTGAGTTGCGATACATAATATACAAAAATACCTGTATCCACCGTACTAGGCGAAGGACTCGTTGTACTTCCCAGCCCACCTACAGAATCGGCGTACCATATCAAAACATTTCCAGGCGTTACATTTGCCACTAACGAATCGGATAAAATTCCCTGACAATAACTGATACTCTGAGTAGTTGGTGCCAAAGGTGTTGGATTCACCGTCACTTTGAGCAAAGCACGCGGACTTTCACATCCTTTGGATGTAATTTGACTTACATAATAATTTACTATACCTACTATTGCGGTATTTGGTTTTGGAGAAGCGGCAAAAGAAGTAGTTGTTGTAGAATCGGCATACCATAGCAGGGTATTGCCAAAAAACGCAACCGCTGTAAGTGTATCTACTTTTTGCCATTGGCAATATGTAGTATCTCTAGTAGTTGGTGCAATTTTTCCTTTAAAGTTAATTTGAACCTTAATAGAATCACGAGGGCTTTCACAACCCAATGCTGTTTTTTGACTTACATAATATGTAGTAATGCCTGTATCAACAGTGCTTGGCGTAGGGGCAACAGTATCACCCACGCCTCCAGTTGCCGAAGTATACCATAGCAAAATATTTCCTGGATCAGCTATTGCTGTTAATTTACCAACAATTTGACCTTGGCAATAATCTATATTTGCTACTTTTGGTGCTTTTGGGGTTGGATTTATTATTACGGTTATTTCTTTACGAGGGCTTTCGCAACCAAACGTATTTTTTTGACTTACATAAAATTTAAAAGTCCCTGCAATAGTTGTACTTGGCTTGAAAGCTGTATACGAAGCGGCTCCTCCTGTAGCGGAAGTATACCATAGCAACGTATCTGAGGTCAACGTAGCCGTTAATGGGACCGAAGAATCGCCTTGACAATATGTTACATTGCTTGCATTAGGAGCTAAAGGGGTTGGATTTACCGTGACCTTAATGGTATCTCGTGGACCTTCACAACTCAAACTCGTTTTTTGACTTACAAAGAATAAGAAAGTTCCTACAGTAGTCGTAGAAGGTGTTGGAGCAATTTTTGAGCCCACACCTCCGGTTGCATTTGAGTACCAAAGCAGCGTATCCCCTGTCGTTAATGTAGCGGTAAGAGGCACTGCAGGATAATTTTGACAATAGACAATATCATTAACAATAGGGAAACTAGGTGTAGGCTTAATAGTTACTCTAATGGTATCTCGTGGACCTTCACATCCCAGTTTTGTTTTTTGACTTACATAAAAAAGTTGTATTCCTACTGAAACGGTGCTAGGAGTTGGCG
>CAZUUI010000094.1:7577-7877 GCA_964622955.1 uncultured Chitinophagaceae bacterium
CCACCTGAAGCTACATTATACCATAATAAAGTATCGCCTGTAGTAAGTGTAGCCGTTAATGGCGAGGCTATTGCTCCTTGACAATATGAAATATTTGATACAATTGGTTTTAGAGGCGTTGGATTTACAATCACCGTTAAGAGCACTCTAGGACTTTCACAATTAAATGCTGAAACTTGAGTTACATAATATCTTATCGTATCGGGCACTAAAGCACTCGGAGTAGGAGCGGTTGATGCGCCCTCCCCTCCGGATGGTACAGTATACCATTTTAATATATTTCCTAAATTGGCTGACGCC
>CAZUUI010000095.1:0-7799 GCA_964622955.1 uncultured Chitinophagaceae bacterium
ATGCGTCATCACTTGACATTTGCTATTCATAAGTTTTTTAACGACCGAGGTTTTTTTAATATTCACAGTCCTATAATTACCGCTTCGGATGCTGAAGGTGCTGGTGAAATGTTTCAAGTAACTTCTTTGGATAGTAATAAACTTCCTAAAAATGATGCGGGTGAAATCGATTATACAAAAGATTTCTTTGGGAAAAAAGCACATTTGAGCGTTTCGGGACAATTGCAGGCCGAACTAGCGGCTATGGGATTGGGTAAAGTGTATACCTTTGGACCAACTTTTAGAGCAGAGAATAGCAATACCGCGCGCCATTTAGCGGAATTTTGGATGATAGAGCCCGAAGCAGCTTTTATGGATATTCACGGCGATATGGATTTGGCAGAAGATATGCTTAAATATTGTATTGGTTATATGCTCGAAAACTGTGCCGAAGATATTGAATTTCTTGAGCAACGATTGCTAGAAGAGGAAAAACAAAAACCTCAAAACGAACGCAGTCCAATGACCTTGAGAGAAAAATTGACTTTTTGTGTAGAGAATGATTATCAAAGGCTTACCTATACCGAAGCGATAGAAATATTGATGAATAGCCAACCTAATAAAAAAGGAAAATTTCAATATCCTGTGGAAGGTTATGGTGCCGATTTGCAAAGCGAACACGAGCGTTATTTGGTAGAAAAGCATTTCCAAAAACCAGTCATTTTAATTAATTATCCAAAGGAAATAAAAGCCTTTTATATGCGTTTAAATGATGATAATAAAACGGTCGCCGCTATGGATATTTTATTCCCTGGAATTGGTGAAATGGTGGGCGGATCGCAGCGTGAAGAGCGTTTGGATGTATTGATAGCCAAAATGAAAGAATTCAATATTCCAGCAGAAGAAATGAACTGGTATTTGGATACAAGACGTTTTGGAACCAATCCACACGCGGGTTTTGGGCTAGGATTTGAGCGTTTGATGATGTTTGTTACAGGTATGACAAATATCCGCGACGTTATTCCATTTGCCCGTACACCCAAAAACTGTGAGTTTTAATTCGTTGACGGCATAAAATATTAGACTATAAAACATTTAAAATCTTTTTTTATTTTTCTTTGTTCTTTTTTGATTTTGAATAATTTAGAAGCTCAAAATTTTGTAATTGAAGGCGTGGTCAAAGATTTGCAAAATGGACAACCTATCAAAAAAGCACAAGTTTTTCTTAATAATGAAATTGAAAAAAGTGTTATAACCGATGAAAATGGAAAGTTTAGGATAGATAATAGTTTAAAAGATTCTGTAGTCCTTCATATTCAAATGATTGGCTACGAAAATTTTCAAAAAAATTATGTACTCAAATCCAATGAACCCCGCTTTGTTTTTGCGGAGCTTCATCCCAAGTCTAATTTTATCAAAGAAGTAGACATCAAGTCGCAACGAAAAGCCAAGCTGACGATGGAGGAAATCAGTACGCAAAAAATTGAAGTAAAAACCGAACAAGTAAATCCTTCGGGAAATATAGAAAATTTACTCAAATTTCAAGGACTGGGTGTAGGTGGAAATAATGAACTGGGGAGTCAATACAATGTGCGAGGCGGAAGTTTTGATGAGAATTTGGTTTATGTAAATGATTATGAAGTGTATCGTCCGCAATTGATGCGTTCGGCACAGCAAGAAGGTTTGAGTTTTGCTAATTCCAATTTGGTCAATAATATGAAATTTTCATCGGGTGGATTCAAAGCAGAATATGGCGATAAATTGAGCTCGGTTCTTGATATTGAATACAAAAAACCCAAAAAATGGGGCGGTTCTATCGAAGCGGGATTGATGGGAATCAATGCACACTTGGAAGGCAATGTAGATAATGATTTTACGTGGTTGAGCGGTATTAGATACCGAGACAATTCCTATTTGCTCAGCAGTCAAGAAACCAAAGGCGTGTATCAACCACAGTTTCTTGATTTTCAAAATTATATAACCTATAAGCTTCACGATGCTTTCACCGTAGATTGGCTTGTAAATGTTTCGTCCAATCGTTTCAAACTCATTCCTGCCGATAGACAAACCAATTTTGGATTGGTAAATTTTGCATTGACCTATAGAGTCAAATACGATGGATTGGAGCTGGATAAATATTCAAATTTTATGAACGGATTTGGAATGAATTTGGCGTTATCTCCCAATTTTAAACTTCGCTATAGCAATAGTTATTATTATATTGATGAATCGCAAACATTTGATATTCAAGGACAATATTCATTGGGAGAGATAGAAACCGATGTCAATTCGAGCAATTACCAAAATTTTAAATCGGTTTTGGGTGCTGGCGGTTTTCAAAATTGGGGAAGGGATAGGTATCAAGCTACAATGAGCCACAATACTTTTTCGGGCAATGTATTGTTGGGAAAACATCATCTCAAATTTGGTTATACAAACAAAAGTGAACTTTTGAAAATGTACGTAAATGAATGGGATAGGGTAGATAGTGCCGATTATAATATTCCTGCCTCTACCGATAAAATAATTTTTCCGTATGTAGCCAAAGCCAATACCGAAATCAAAGGAATTCGACACGAATTTTATCTTCAAGAGTCTTTTTCAAAAGATTTGGATTCCAGCCGAAGAATTGGATTTACCATAGGTTTACGAGGAAATTATTGGAATGTGAACAAAGAATGGTTTATCAGTCCTCGTTTTCAAGCATTTTATATGCCTTTGAAAAACAAGCGATTGACCTTGAATTTGGCAGTAGGATCGTACAATCAGCAGCCGTTTTTTAGAGAATTGTTGAACGAATACGCGGTCTTGAATACATCGGTCAAATCACAAAAAAGTCTTCATTATATAGCAGGAGCCGAATATATTTTCAAATGGTTTGGAAGACCGTTCAAATTTACGTCCGAAGCCTATTACAAGCATCTATGGGATGTAAATACGTATCAATACAACAACGTGCTCGTACGATATAAGGCTAATAATCAAACTATTGCGTATGCAAAAGGCATAGACTTGCGATTGAATGGTGAAGTGGTAAAAAATGCCGAAAGTTGGGTCAATATCAGCTTTATGGATACCAAAGAATATACGGGCGATATTTTTACAAAATATGTAGACAGCCTAGGCAATGCCTATATCAACCCCAATTCTTCCAGCGCCAAAATTGTAGACAGTTTTGCGTATGACCGAGGCTTTATCCCACGTCAGAGCAATCAGTTTTTTACCCTAAATATGTATTATCAGGATTATTTTCCTCGTTTTCCCAATTACAAAGTCCATTTAAGCTTTATATATGCCAGTGGCTTGCCTTTTGGACCGCCCAATAGCGAAATTAACCGCAATACATTTACAATGACGCCCTACAAGCGATTGGATATAGGATTTTCGGCTACACTGCGCGATGAACAAAAAATAAAAGAAGGCGCAAAACCCTTTTTGAAAGCCGTAAAGTCTATCTGGGCTACCGTAGAAATATTTAATATCTTAGACTTTGAAAATCAAGTAGGTGTGAGTTGGATTCGAGATTTTGACAACAACCAATTTGCCGTTCCCAACAATCTCACAGGCAGACGAATCAACGCAAGAATGGTTTTTAAGTTTTAGTTGTATCATGTTGTCTATGACAATAAAAATCCCAATTTTTCTCTTATAAAGAACAAAAAAATTAGCGGAATTTAAAAATTAAAAAATATATTTACACTTTGAAATTTTATTAAAAAATATGTCTGATAAAAAAATATTACTTGAAGTAAAGAACCTAGTGGTGGGCTTTCAGTCCGAAGATGGAATGGTGGAAGCTATTAAAAGTATTAATTTTACATTATATAGAGGCGAAACCGTGGGAATTGTGGGCGAATCGGGAAGTGGAAAATCCGTTACGTCGTTGTCTATTATGCGCCTAATTGCGTACCCTCCAGGGAAAATTATCTCGGGTGAAATCTTGTATCATACCGATAAAGGTAAGGTGATAGATATTACCAAATTGAAAGAAGAGGATATGAGAATCATTAGAGGTAATGAAATTTCGATGATATTTCAAGAGCCTATGACGTCTCTAAATCCTGTATATACTTGTGGCGACCAGGTTTCGGAAGCGATTATATTGCATCAAAAAAAATCGAAAAAGGAAGCGGATGAAATGACGCTTGAGCTTTTTGAAAAAGTGAAACTTCCCGATCCTAAAAGAGTCTTGAATGCTTATCCACACCAGCTTTCGGGTGGACAAAAACAACGTGTAATGATAGCGATGGCTTTGAGTTGCAAACCGGGTATCTTAATAGCCGATGAACCAACTACAGCGCTGGATGTGACGGTTCAAAAAACCATTCTTCAGTTGATGAATGATTTGAAGAAAGAAATTGAAACATCTATTATTTTTATCACGCACGATTTGGGTGTAATAGCTGAAATAGCGGATAGAGTAATAGTAATGCACAAAGGTGTAATTGTAGAAGAAGGCTCGGTTATCGATATTTTTGAAAAACCACAACATCCTTATACAAAAGGGCTTCTTGCTTGTAGACCACCATTGAACAAACGTCTGAAAATTTTGCCTACAGTGAGCGATTTTATGACATTTGACGCAAATGGAAATATGACCGAAGTAGACGGAAGCGCATCGGTAAAAGAAATGATAGAAAGTGTAGTAGTGACTGCCGAAGATACCAAAAGACGTCAAGAAAGTCTTCAAGCGGGCAATACGCTTCTAGAAGTGAAAAACTTGAAGGTGTGGTTTCCTACCAAATTGAATTTCTTTGGCAAACCACAGGGATTTGTAAAAGCGGTAGATGATGTGAGTTTTGTGATGAAAGAGGGCGAAACGCTAGGATTGGTAGGAGAGAGTGGATGTGGTAAGACTACTCTAGGAAAAACTATTCTTCGCTTGAATCCTGCTACAGACGGTGAAATTATCTACAAAGGAAGAGATATTTTGTCATTATCCAAATCGGATATGAAAGATATGCGTAGAGAAATGCAAATCATTTTCCAAGATCCTTATTCTTCCCTCAATCCAAGAATGACGGTAGGGGATGCGATTACGGAGCCGATGAAAGTGCACGGAATCTTCGAAAATGACAAAGTTCGAAAGGAAAAAGCGATTGAACTTTTGGAAAAAGTAAATTTGAATGCTGACCAATTTGTGCGTTATCCGCACGAGTTTTCGGGAGGACAACGTCAGCGTATTTGTATCGCTAGAGCCTTGGCGCTCAATCCAAAATTTATTATTTGTGATGAGTCTGTATCTGCGTTGGACGTATCGGTACAGGCACAAGTATTGAATTTGTTGATTCAATTGCGTGAAGAGTTTAAATTTAGCTACGTGTTTATCTCTCACGACTTGTCGGTAGTGAAATTTATCAGTGATAGAATTGTGGTAATGAACAAAGGAAAGATTGAAGAAATAGGATTTGCCGATGATATCTATAATAATCCACAAACGGAGTATACCAAACGTTTGATAGCCGCTATCCCTAAAGGCGATATTGAAGAAATCAAAAATAAAGGCGGATTTTTGTCTCATTAAAATAAAAAATAGTTAGTTAATCTAAAAAAGTATATTTTTACACTTCAAAATTTTTAATACATTGCAGAAAAAACCATTTGTAAGAAACAATAGATTCGTTAAAAAAGAGGACGAACATAGAATTAACGAAAAAATTACCGCAAGACAAATTAGACTTGTGGGAGATAATGTAGACCAAGGTGTATACTATCTGGATAAGGCACTAGAAATAGCCGCTGAATTAGAGTTGGATTTAGTAGAAATATCGCCTAATGTGGATCCACCTATTTGTAAAGTAGTGGATTATAAAAAGTTTTTGTACGAGAAGAAAAAACGTGACAACGAGATTAAATCAAAGACTCAAAAAGTAACGATTAAAGAAATTCGTTTTACGTCAAATACAGATGATCACGATATTGATTTTAAATCAAAACACGCTGAAAAATTCTTGAAAGAAGGCGACAAAGTGAAATGTTTTGTAATGTTTAGAGGTAGAGATATTGTATTTCAAGATAGAGCCAATCTTTTGTTGTTGAATTTTGCAAAAAAACTGGAAGACGTAGCCAGTGTAGAGGCAATGCCAAAGACCGAAGGTAGAAGAATGTTTATGACATTGGTACCTAAAGTGAAGAAAAAAGCTTAAAAAAAACATTAATTTTGTGTAAATCAAAAAAAATATTATCATTTAAAATATTTTTTAGTACTTTTGCACTCCAATTTAAAAATAAATTAAATTTCTATATATATGCCAAAGATGAAGACCAATTCTAGTGCTAAGAAGAGATTCAAAGTAACGGGTACTGGAAAGATTAAAAGAAATAAAGCTTTTAAGAATCATATTTTGACCAAAAAAACGAAAGTTCAAAAGAAAAGATTGACTAAGAAAGGTTTGGTACACGAAAGTGATGAGAAGAGAATCAAATTATTGTTAACTATCTAATTGTAATATAAAATGCCACGTTCAGTAAACAGTGTAGCTTCAAAAGAGCGCAAAAAAAAGGTTTTAAAACACGCCAAAGGTTTTTTTGGTAGAAGAAAGAATGTATGGACTGTAGCCAAAAATGCTGTAGATAAAGCATGGGAATACGCATATACAGGAAGAAAATTAAAGAAAAGAGATTTTAGAACTCTTTGGATAGCTAGGATAAATGCAGCGGTTCGTCCTTATGATTTATCATATTCAAAATTTATCGATATGTTGAACAAAGCAGAAATTTCTATCAATAGAAAAACGCTTGCTGATTTAGCATTAAATAACCCCGAGGCTTTTAAAGCAATCGTAGACAAAGTAAAAAATTGATTTTTGGTTATAATAATTTAATACAGAGAAGACTCAATATTTTTATTGAGTCTTTTTTTTTGTTTTAAAAACGTCAAATTATGTCACTTTTGTTTTGTATCTTTGTGAAAAGTTTTAAAAAGTAAAAAATAAATGATTCGATAATTTTTATTCAATTACTTTTGTAGGACTTATAAATAACAAAATTAAAATTTAAAAAATATGTCAGATTTACAACAAAAAATGAAAGCATTGGAAAGTACAATTGGTGTACTTGAAAAATCGTATGGAAAAGGAAGCGTAATGCGTCTGGGCGATTCAAAAATTGTATCGGTAGATGCTATTCCTTCAGGCTCTTTGGGCTTGGATATTTGCTTAGGCATTTCGGGCTATCCCAAAGGAAGAATTGTAGAAATATATGGACCAGAATCTTCGGGTAAAACTACTTTGGCTATTCACGCTATAGCTGAGGCACAAAAGAAAGGCGGAATCTGTGCGATCATAGATGCAGAGCACGCGTTTGATAGAGTGTATGCCGAGGCATTGGGTGTAGATACCAATAACCTTTTCATTGCGCAGCCCGATAATGGTGAGCAAGCATTAGAAATTGCCGATCATTTGATTCGTAGTGGTGCAATTGATGTATGTGTAATTGACTCGGTAGCAGCATTAGTACCAAAGGGTGAACTAGAAGGCGAAATGGGCGATTCAAAAATGGGATTGCAAGCACGTTTGATGAGTCAGGCATTGCGAAAATTAACAGGAAGTATCAATAAAACAGGATGTTGCTGCATATTTATCAATCAATTGAGAGAGAAAATTGGGGTTATGTTTGGAAATCCTGAAACGACTACAGGAGGAAATGCGCTTAAATTCTATGCATCGGTGCGATTGGATATTAGAAGAATGACCCAAATCAAAGATAAAGAAGGCAATATTGTAGGAAATAGAACCAAGGTAAAGGTTGTGAAAAATAAAGTGGCCCCACCTTTCAAAACTTGTGAATTTGATATTTTGTACGGAGCGGGAGTGTCAAAA
>CAZUUI010000096.1:0-7665 GCA_964622955.1 uncultured Chitinophagaceae bacterium
GAAAAACATTGGGTAGAGCCATATTTATTTAATTATTAAATGACCAAAATTTAAAAAAACAATTATAGAAAAATTATCTAACTAACTTAATCGTTCTTTTATTTAAATATTCTTTAAACTCCTTAAAACTCATATCTTTAGTTTCTTTAGCAATTTTTTCTTTAACTAATCTAAAAAAACTAACTGTATCAAAGTCTTTTTTCATATTTTTTTCCTTATCCATTTTGAACTATATCTTTAGGTGAACGAATATCTAATTGACTATAACCATTTTTTACATTTATCGAATTATAACCTCTAATTCTGAAAACATTAACTATATGTTTAAAATTCCAACTCACTAAATAATCTACTTTATTAACAGTTGCACAAGCTATATGTCTACAATCATCTAAGCTAGTTTCCCCAACTACTTTTTCAGACACATATTGTCTTGCTAAAACATCGATTTCTTCAGTAATTTCAACAAACTCTGTTGTTTCTTTATCAAGATTTAAAAAAAACTCTTTTACTTTACTAGGTGCATTTTCTAATTCAAATTCGCACAAATCTGAATAAACACAAATCAACTCGCCATTTTGAACCATTTCAAAAAGTTTGTCGGTCTCATTCTTGAATTCTACATCATAGATACCACCAAAAACTGAAGTGTCAAAATATAACCTTGGAATTTTCATATTACAAAAATACAATATTTATTTTACATTTTCTAATATATAATCAATTACGTCTTTTGTATTTTCGTGCATCCCCATATGGCCTCCTTTTTCCAAAATATACGTTTTTGAATGCGGATTGATTTCAGTCATTTTTTTGTACTCATCCACAGGGATTAAATTATCTATTTCGCCCATCAAAAAATGTATGGGAATTTTAGCATTTAGAATAGTTTGTTCGTGATTTTTTCGCGCAATCATAGCTTGGCAGGAATGAATAAGGGTTTGAACAGGATAGCTATGCGCTTTTTCCATCATATTCGATACAATGTCGGAATTATTGGCTACAAATTCTGGAGAAAACAATGTGCGAAACGATTCTTTTACATACAATTTAGAACCATATTTTTGAAGAAATGCAATTGTCTTCGTGCGATTGGTGCTGCGTTCATCGCTATCGGTATAAATATGCGAATTGAGCATTACAAAATGATTCAACTTCGATTCAAAATGCTCCAAAAACTCAAGCCCAATATAGCCTCCCATCGAGTGCCCTATATATGTTACTTTTTCAATATTTTCAGTATCCAATATATTTTTTAAGTCAAAAGCCAATTCATTCAACGTTTTGTAGCTTTGAAGTTCGCTCGAATTTCCATATCCATCCAAATCGGGAATTATGATTTGAAAATCATCTTTAAGTGCCGATGCTACGGCGTCCCATACCGTTCCATCGCTCATAAATCCGTGAACCAACAACAATGTTTGTGAGCCTTTTCCTATTTTTTTGTAATACATAAAATTCTTATTTCAATTGAAATTTTTGAACCAATACATCCCAAAACAAAATCAACACAACTTCAAACAATAAGCAAATCAACGCCAACACAATTCCCAATTTCCACCAATCAATTCCCGAATCGGAATCCATTCCATTGACTTTGTCATTAGAGTCTTTGGTGGTGAGATTTAGATAAGAATAATTTTCCAAAAGTTCACTAGCCGTAGCATATTGTAGCACACTTTCTTTTCTGTTAAAATTCAACGCCACGTGATACGTATTTTTCCCTTCTTTATCTTCTATCGAATAAAAACCCGCTTGAAGAGGTTGCTGCCCCAGACTACAACTGAGTACATTCCCAATTTTTCGCTGCGGTGGAATCATCTCCATTTCCTTGCCTCGCATATAAAATACCGCTTCTTCACTCGACTCTTTTATAGGCAATTGAATATGGGTTCGGCTATCGATGTAGTACGAATTATTCATAAATAAATTCGAGGCATTTCCCATTTTGAACAAAATAGGCGCAAACAAGGATGTATTTACAAAATTGGAATATTGTTCTTCAATCGAAGATGCAAACAAAAATATTTTCCCCTCACCTACTCTACCATATTGAATCAAAAAAGGATATCCATTCTGCAAACTAAGTAGCACTTCTCGTGGCATTTTGGCAAAATTAGACATTTTGTAATACAAACTTGTCTTGGGCAATTCGCTTTGATTATCTATCGTCGAAAAAATATCTTTCATCAATTTATCTTCCTTATTGATGCTCTGTATAGCCATTGGCTGCGTCTCTTTGGACTCTATTATCCCTATCCCCAATTGTTCAAAAAGTGAATTATACGAAGCCATATTGATTTGCGAATGCAAGAAAATAGCCACATTTTTTTTCAATTTTAGCATTTCCAAAATTTGTTTGGATTGCACGGGCGATATACCTTCCAATTGATTATAAACCAAAAGACTAGAGGACTCCAACTCCGAAAAAGAAATCGGGGAAGGGTCGTGTGGCTTTACGTCAAAATGCCTGTCTACATCAAAAGCATATTTCACAAATTTAGAAGCTTGTCCGCTCTGAATCATCGTAATGATAGGTTTGGGCTGCACAAAAAAGGATAAGAAATAATCATTATCAAATGAAATATTTGGGTCTGCCAACGTCAATTTTATATCATTCCAGCCATTATTCAGAATTTGGAATTTAAACGTATCTACTGATTCATTTTTTTGAAATTGAATTTCTTTACTTCCCTTAAGTTGATTGCCCATATTGAAATTCACCAATATTTTTTCAGTAGCACTGCCATTGCTTTTGGTTCTAAAAATCAACTTCACATCTTGATTTACCTTAAAAACTGGTGCATCCAACCAAACCGAATCGATATAAATATTCTCTGCCGAGTTATTTTTTAGCGGAATGGCTACTATCTTAGACTCATTCTTCTCAATAGGTGCTAACTGATTTTTTTGAAAATCGCTAATCCAATAATACAACATATTATCCGCGTGAACCGTTTCTACTACTCTGCGCTGTTTTTGAAAAATTTCATTCAAATTCTTGCGCTCTGCCGAAATAGTCAATTCATCCACGATTTTGCTCGCTTCGCGATACGGTAACGCTTGCAATTGCGATGCCGCAAAATTATTGGAAACAATCTGATACAACGCTCGTTCTTTATTCTCATCCAAAATAGCTTTTGCTTTCTGTTTGGCTAGTGCCAAAAGGGATTTTTCGTTACCAAAAGCCTCCATACTAAAGGAATTATCAATATAAATGCTGATGATATTTTTCCCCGATTGCAACGAAGTATTTTGATTGAAATAAGGCTGCGCAAAGGCCAAAATAATAAAAAACAACGCCAAAAGCCTCGAAATCATTATCAATCGCTTGCGCCATTCCGATGCTTTTTGAGTCTCCGAAACCAATTCTTTGAGCAACGCAATATTGGTAAAAAATACTTTTTTGTATTTTCTAAAATTGAACAAATGGACAATAATTGGAACTGCCAAAAATGCCAACGCAAACAGAAAAAAAGGATGAATAAAATTCATATTCCCACTATAATTTCAACAAAATCAACTGAAAAACAAACGCTTATACCGAACCGGGTGGGCGGTGGTCATTATTATTAGAATATACGGGCGGCGTATCATTATCCTTGATACGTCCAAAATTATCCTCATACTTTTTGATATTATCTTGCAAGGCTTTCATAAAACGCTTTGCATTTTCTGGCGCCAAAATTACTCTTGAACGCACACTTGCATTGGGAGAATTAGGAATTAATTGTATAAAATCAAACACAAACTCCGTAGGCGAATGTGAAATAATAGATAAATTGGAATACACACCAAAAAGCACATCTTCTTTGATGTCAATTTGGATTTGTTGGTTGTTATTTTCCTGCATAATTTGTTTTTAATATTACAAAAATATTGTATTTTTCTTTAAAAATATAATTTCTTAACTCACTCTACTTCCATTGGATACCGCTTCATCGCCCGACATACGAATGAGTTTTCCGTCATTATCGGCAAATAAAATCATACCACGGCTTTCTACACCCATAATTTTTCGAGGAGCCAGATTGGCTACAACCATTACTTGCTTTCCTACAAGTGCTTCAGGGGCAAAATGCAGCGCCACGCCCGATACGATAGTGCGTACCTCAAATCCCAAATCTACTTGAAATTTCAATAATTTATCCGATTTTGCTACTTTTTCGGCTTCTAAAATCGTTCCCATTACCAAATCCAATTTTGCAAAATCATCAAAGGTAATTTCAGGTTTTAAAGGTGCTATTTCCTTGGGGGTTTCTTCTTTTTTGGGTTCTTCCACTTTTATCGTTTTGGCTTTTAATTTTTCTATTTGTACCGCTATCACTTCGTCTTCGATTGGCGTAAAAAGGTAGAACGAAGGTGCTATCTGGGTTTGCGAAGGCACCAGCTCTTGGCTTCCGATATTTTCCCAGCTTAAATCTAAACTTATATTCAATTTTTCTTTTAAAACTTTAGACGCATTTGGCAAAAATGGCTCAATCATTATAGCCCAGTTGGCAATAATTTGAAAACAATCATAGAGTACAACGCCTGCGGCCGCTTCATCCGTTTTGATTAATTTCCAAGGTTCTTTCTCGGTCAATAATTTATTGCCGTGACGAGCTACTTGCATCGTTTCAAACAAAGCTTCTCTAAAACTATAATTTTCAATCGCTTTTGATACTTTTTCTTTTTGTTCGCGGATAAAAGTCTCCAATTCGCTACATCCTTTTGCTTGAGGTACTTTCCCTTCAAAAAATTTATGGGTCAATACAAAAACTCGATTCACCAAATTGCCTGCAATAGACACCAATTCCGAATTATTCTTCAATTGATAGTCTTTCCAAGAAAAATCGCTGTCTTTATTCTCGGGCATATTGCTCACAAGACAATAGCGGAGTTCGTCTATTTTCTCCGAAAAGTCTTCCAAATACTCATACATTTCCAAGCTCCAATTTCGGCTCGTACTCATTTTCTCGCCTTCTAGATTCAAAAATTCATTGGCGGGAACATCTTCGGGAAGAATAAAATCGCCGTGCATTTCCAGCATTATTGGGAAAATGATACAATGAAAAACGATATTGTCTTTCCCCACAAAATGTACTAGTTTGGTATCCTTATCTTTCCAATACGGCGCCCAATCTTTATTATGATCAATAGCCCATTGTTTGGTAGCCGAAATGTAACCAATTGGCGCATCAAACCATACATATAAAATTTTGTCTTTATACGCATCCAACGGCACAGGAACGCCCCATTCGCCATCGCGTGTCATAGAACGAGGATTGAGCCCACCATCTATCCAGCTTTTGGATTGTCCATACGTATTGGATTTCCATTTGCCTTTTTTACCTTCAAGAAGCCATTCTCTCAAAAAACCTTCGTATTTATCCAACGATAAATACAAATTTTTGGTTTGTTTCAAAACAGGTTTATTACCCGTCACTACAGATATTGGATGTATCAAATCGGTAGGGTCTAGCGATTTGCCACAGCTTTCGCATTGGTCGCCGAAAGCTTTATCGCTACTGCAATTGGGACAAATCCCTTTTATATATCTATCGGCTAGAAATTGATTCAATTCCTCATCGTAATATTGTTCCGTGGTCTTTTCCTCAAACAAACCTTTGTTGTACAATTCCAAGAAAAATTCTTGAGCCGTCTCAAAATGAAGGGACTCCGAGGTTCTATGATATATATCAAAATCGATTCCCAATTTTTCAAAACTATCTTTAGAAATTTTGTGATATTTATCTACCAATTGCTTAGGAGTCATATTTTCCTTGTGCGCCTGCATCGTTATAGCCGTACCTAGCTCGTCGCTCCCGCATACAAAAAGGACATCTTCTTTTTTGCTTCGCAAATATCGCACATAAATATCAGCAGGTAAATATGCACCTGCCAAATGACCAATATGTTTGTATCCATTTACATAAGGCAGCGCAGCGGTGACAGTATATCTTTTTGGATTTTGCATAAATAATTTAAAAACTTAAAAACAACTACAAATATACACTTTCTAAAACAAAAAAAGGCTATCAAAACGATAGCCTTTCTCTGAAGTTGGTCGACAAGGATTCGAACCTTGAAAGACGGCACCAAAAACCGTAGTGTTACCATTACACCATCGACCAATTTTTAAAATTGTGGTGCAAAAGTAATACTTTTTTTTTATTTCAAAATTATTTTTTTTGTTCCACTTTTGTAGTTATAAATGATACATAAAATGATTTCTATTTTTTGGTTTCGACGCGATTTAAGACTTGAAGACAATACCGCTCTATATCAAGCACTTAGTTCTAACACAAGTGTTTTGCCTATATTTATTTTTGACGAAACCATATTAGAAAAACTCGAAAAAAATGATGCGAGAGTTTCTTTTATTTATGATTTATTGATAAAAATTCAAGAAAATTTGAGGCAAAATGGAAAATCTCTTGCCATTTTCCACGGGAATCCTTTAGATATTTTCAAAAAATTGATTTCAGAGAACAATGTATCTGCAGTTTATGCAAATAGAGACTATGAGCCCAAAGCAAGAGAAAGAGATAAGGAAATTTATTATTTTTTGGAGAAGAATAATATTGCATTCAAGACTTTCAAAGACCAAGTAATTTTTGAAAAATCAGAAATTATAAAAGACAATGGAACGCCATATCAAGTATTTACCCCTTATTCAAAAAGATGGATAGAACACGCTAAAAAACTAACATTTGATATACAACCTAGTATTGATTTTGAGCATTTTACAAATCATAATTACCCCTTTTTATTATTACAAGACATTGGTTTTGAGAAATCTACAATTGAAGTAAAACCATTTGTGTTTTCAGAAAACTTAATTCAGAATTATGAAGACACCAGAAACATTCCTTCTTTGGACGCTACGAGTTATTTATCGCCACATCTTCGTTTTGGGTCGGTAAGCATACGTTTTTTAGTTCAAAAAGCACTTCAATTTGAAAATAAAGGATTTTTAAACGAACTTATTTGGAGGGAATTTTTTATGCAAATTTTATGGCATTTTCCACATACAGTAGACAAATCCTTTAAACCGATTTACGACCAAATTGTATGGAAAAACGATGAATTGCATTTTGAAAAATGGTGTAAGGGAAAAACAGGCTATCCTATGGTAGATGCAGGAATGCGACAGCTCAATGCTACAGGTTATATGCACAATAGAGTACGTATGATAGTAGCTAGTTTTTTGTGCAAACATCTTCTTATCGATTGGCGATGGGGCGAAGCTTATTTTGCGCAAAAGTTACTTGACTTTGAACTCAGTAGCAATGTAGGCAATTGGCAATGGGCCGCAGGAAGTGGCGTAGATGCTGCGCCCTATTTTAGAATTTTTAATCCTTCGGAACAACAAAAGAAATTTGACCCAAAAGAATCATATATCAAAAAATGGATTCCAGAATATGGCACTTCGTATTATCCCGCCCCAATTGTAGAACACAAAATAGCTAGAGACTTGTGTTTGGAGACTTATAAAAAGGCGTTAGTTTAACCTTAAGATTCAGAAAATTCGTTTATCAACTCATCCAAATGTTTTATGGATTTTGTATAAACGAAATATGTATAAATTTCTGCAACCATAACAAAAATTATCAAAGAAGAAAAAATCCAACTTATAAACATATAGTCAATTGTATTGGACTCAAGTATCTCTTTTAATTT
>CAZUUI010000097.1:0-1031 GCA_964622955.1 uncultured Chitinophagaceae bacterium
TTGTAATATAGGATGCGGAAGGATTATTTACCAAATTTTAATTTTGGAAAAATAGCACTAGTACCCAATTCTTCTTCAATACGAATAAGTTGATTGTATTTTGCCATTCTATCCGAACGAGAAGCCGAACCTGTTTTAATTTGTCCACAATTCAATGCTACCGCCAAATCCGCGATGGTACTATCTTCTGTTTCACCGCTTCGATGACTCATTACAGAGTTATAGCCATTGTTTTGAGCCATTCTTACGGCTTGAATGGTTTCGGTAAGGGTACCAATTTGATTTACTTTTACCAATATTGAATTTGCCGTTTGATTTTCAATTCCTTGTTTCAAGCGTTTTACATTCGTTACAAATAAATCATCACCAACCAATTGAACTTTATTGCCCAATCGCTCCGTCAATTTTTTCCATCCCGCCCAGTCGTCTTCAGCCATACCGTCTTCTATAGATACGATAGGATATTTTTCGCACCATTCCGCCCAATATGCTACAAGTTCATCGCTTGTCAATTTTCTATTATCCGATTTATGGAAAATATATTTTTGTTCTTGTTCGTTCCACATTTCCGAAACGGCCGCATCCATTGCTATAAAAACATTTTCGCCTGGTTTATAGCCCGCATTTTCAATAGATTTCAATACAATTTCTATTGCTTCTTCATTACTTTTGATATTTGGAGCAAATCCTCCTTCGTCTCCTACATTGGTAGAATATCCCGCTTTTTTAAGTACATCTTTCAAACTATGGAAAATTTCCACGCCCATTCGAAGCGATTCGCTAAACGTAGCTGCTCCAGTAGGCATTACCATAAATTCTTGAAAATCAATTGAGTTGTCGGCGTGTGCACCGCCATTCAAAATGTTCATCATCGGAACAGGTAGCGTACTCGCATTGACACCACCAATATATCGGTACAACGGTAAATTAGAAGCTTTTGCACCTGCTTTAGCTACTGCCAAAGATACTGCCAACATAGCATTTGCACCAAGATTGGATTTGTTTTCAGTGCCGTCTATTTCCAATAATAA
>CAZUUI010000097.1:1041-7650 GCA_964622955.1 uncultured Chitinophagaceae bacterium
CACATCATAGCCTATCAATTCATTAAAAATTGTCGTATTGACATTTTCTACCGCTTTCAAAACCGATTTTCCTAAATAAAAAGCTTTGTCGCCATCTCTCAATTCTACCGCTTCGTGAATACCTGTAGAGGCTCCAGAAGGCACTGCCGCTCTTCCAAAATGCCCACTTTCGGTAGTTACATCCACTTCTATAGTAGGATTTCCTCTCGAATCTAAAATTTGTCTTGCGTGAATTTCTATAATTGCGCTCATTGATTAATTGTTTTTAGAGGTGCAAAGATAATAAATGTAATTTTATTAATTTTTATAAAAATAAAAGGATGTATTTTGCATTTTTGCATTTCAACTATGTGGGATGCATTTCAAAAATCCAAACTTTACTTTTTTAAATTGATAATAGCGTTCATTAGTGAAAAAGAATTTAAAAAGATACAACTTAAAAACATCGCTCTTATTCCTTCAGGTTTGGATTTTTTCAAAAAGTATTAGAATTGGTTTAAAATACGTTTCAATTCAAGTCAAAAATTTGATTTGTGGATAATATTATGATACAAATAGAGTTTAAATCTATAAATTTGTAATTAAATATCATTTTTTGAAGCATAAAGGGTTATTTTTTTTGTATTTAATAGGAGATGTCATAGGCGCAATGGCCGTTTGGATTTTCTTATTTTATTATAGAAAAACCTTGTTTTATGTGCCTTATTCCATTACGTTTCAGGAGTTTAAGGATGATGATACTTTTTTGTATAGTTTAGTAGTAATTCCTGTATTTTGGTTGGTATTATTTTTTTATTCGGGGTTTTATGAAAATGTCTATCTCAAATCCAGATTAAAAGAAATAGTCAAAACTATGATGATATCATTGTTTGGGGTATCGGTATTGGCATTTTTTCTGTTTTTAGATGATAAATATTCGATGCAAGATTTGTTTCGTGTGGTGATGCTTTATTTTTTATTGCAATTTGCTGTAATTACTCTTTTTAGAGTGTTCTTGATTTCTTTGGGGAAATTTCAAATGCGAAACGGAAAGGCAATTGTCAATTCCATTATTGTATTTGATGTATTTGATAGAACTATTTTTAATAATATCGCCAAGAACCTACCTATTGGTCATCAATTAGTGGGATATGTCAATCATAATAATGAAGATAGAGGGCTGGAATTGCCTTTTTTGGGTTATTTTGAAAATTTATCTCATTTGGTATCCAAGCATTCTATTGATGATGTAATTATTCAATCTTCAAATAAAGATTTTTTTATTGAATCTATTAATAAATTGGCTACAAATGAAGTATCTATAAAAGCGATAGCCGATATTCCCGACATTATATCCCGAAGCTTTAAGTTCAATAAAGTAGAAGGTCCTATTTTTCACGAAATCTACCCCGATTTGATGCCCTTGTGGGAAAAAAACATCAAACGAACATTGGATTATGGAATTAGTCTAATTGCTGTAATATTGCTATTGCCGTTTTATCTCATTGTAATGTTGGTTTTAAAAATTTCAAATGGCGGCAATATTTTTTACACCCAAGAGCGAATTGGCAAAAATGGCAAACCTTTTCGAATCATAAAATTTAGAACGATGCGTTCGGATGCCGAATTGGACAAACCCTTGCTTTCTTCCGAAAATGACCCTAGAATAACCAAAGTAGGTAAATTCCTTAGAAAATGGCGATTGGATGAGTTTCCTCAATTTTTTAATATTTTGAAAGGAGATATGAGCCTAGTAGGGTATCGCGCCGAAAGACAATATTTCATTGAACAAATTATGAAAGAAGCGCCTTATTACCAGCATTTATATAGAGCTCGTCCGGGAATTACCTCATTGGGAATGGTTAAATATGGCTATGCCGAGAATGTAGCTCAAATGATAGATAGACTAAAATTTGATATTATTTATATCGAAAATATGAGTTTGATTTTTGATATAAAAATTATGATTCATACCGTGCTTATTATGCTGAAAGGAAAAGGCAGGTAGTGAATTTTAATTCTTATATTTATTTTTGAAAAGTATACTGCCATCGCCATAGCTCAAAAATCGAAAATCATTTTGCAAGGCATAATCGTATATTTTTTTCCAATCATCGCCTACTACGGCCGCCACGAGAAGGAGAAGCGTAGAACTAGGTTGATGAAAATTGGTGATTAGAGCATCTACAATTTTTAATTCATAAAAAGGCACAATGAGTAATTGCGTTTTACAAATCAATTTTTCTTTTTGATGCTTGGTTAACCATTCTAATATACTATTGAGTGCGTCCGAAGCAGATACATTTTGATTAAGTTCATAAGCATCCCATTGTTTTACTTCTAATTCTTCAATAGTTGCATCTCTGTTTTGATATGCTTTTACACCCATCCAATACAAGGATTCTATCGTTCGCATAGAAGTGGTTCCTACTGCAATGATATTTTTTTGATTGTTATTACTATTTACTATATCTAAAAGGTTGGAAATAGCCGATTTGTCTATTTCAATCCATTCGGAATGCATTTCGTGCCCTTCAAGTGTTTCGCTTTTTACGGGTTTAAAAGTACCCGCACCAACGTGAAGTGTTACAAAATCAATTATTGCATTTTTGGCACTAAGTTTCTTAAAAATTTCATTCGTGAAATGAAGTCCCGCAGTAGGTGCCGCAACAGAACCTTCGTTTTCGGCATACACCGTTTGATAACGATTTGTATCTATTTCTTCACTTTTTCTATTTAAATAGGGAGGAATGGGGATTTCACCAATTTTGGCAATTATTTCAGCAAAGGTAAATTCAGCAGGTTGCCAACTAAATTTTATGGTAAAAATATTGCCACTTCTTTTAATAATTTCCGCTTCCAAAATAATATCATCCGTTTTAATTCGGATAGTAGTTTCTTTCCATCTATTAAATCTTCCTACAAAACAATCCCACAAAACACTCTCTTTTTTATTCATAGCTTGCGAAGGCTCAGGATTTTCCTCATTGGGCTCAAGGCAGAAAATTTCGATTGGTGAGTCTGCCAAGTTTTTGAATATTAATCGTGCTTGAATCACCTTGGAATTATTAAAAATGAATATCGATTGTTCCGAAATATAATTGTCAAGATTTATATAGACATCTTCAGATATATTTTGGTTTTGATACACCAATAATTTACTTTGGTCTCGCTCGTTCAAAGGATATTTTGCGATTCGCTCTTCGGGCAAATCGTATATAAAATCTTTGATTTCATAGGCTTTCGCATTATTTTTTAGATTCAATTTTGTCATAATTTAATAATATAAATATTAGCAAAAATACATAACTAAAAATTACAATCAAGTCGAATAAAATTAATTCCTTTTAATGACTTTATATCATATGGCAAATGACCATTATCATTAATTACTATATAGTAACCAGATCTCATTAAATCTTGCAATTTTTTTTTATCTGGCATATAATTATAAACAACAAAATCAGTATAAAACATTGCATCGATAGGTTTACTATAATTAAATAATACACCGTTTTTAAGTTTAATTTTACCAAGGACTTTTAAATCTTTAACCCATTTTGGATTTCTATCTAATTTTTGAAATGGTTTTATTCTTTCTATGGAGTATCGAATCGGTAACAAAATCAACAATAACAATATTAAATTAAAAAATAATTTAAATGAATATTTTTTTCGATATTCATTTATCTTAAAATAAAAATCAGATGTAATTATAAATAAAGCTGGTGAAACGAATAAAATGTATCCTTGCATCTTCGTCTTTGCAACAGAAAAAAATAAAATGGGTATAAATATCCAAAGGAATAGAATTATGAGTTTTATTTCTTTTGGTTTCTTATAAATATCATATAATAAAAATAAAAGTGGTAAATAAATTAACTCGCCATAATTAATTCTTATAATATTAATATAATAATAAAAAGGCCCCGTTTGTTTTTCCAAAACTTGTGTAATATGTTTTATATTAAAACTTGATTCCCACAAATATTCAAAAGGAAAAATATTGTATGTATATATTTGCCATGGCAAAAAAACAATTACAATTACCATAATTAGAATAAATAAATGAAAAAGTATTTCTTTTACTTTAAATTTTTTTGATTCTAACATTATCAAGTACCAAATTGGCAAAACTATTAATGCGGGTAACCATTTAGAAAGAATTGCAAATCCAGTTGAAACTCCAACTAATATATTATATATATTTTTCTTTGATTTTGAAAATAATATTGTACAAAAAATCGATACCTCTATAAAAAAAAGAAAAAAAATATCAATATGATCTGTAGCTACTCTTCCTGCTGACAACTCTATAATTAATCCATTAATTGATAAAAAAAAAGCAGATAATATCCCTACTTGTGAATTATATAAATACCTTCCTATATTAAATATCAAAGGAATAGAAATCGTACTTAAAATTATTGAAGGAATTCTTACCGCAAGTTCATTTACACCAAAAAATTTAATACTAATTGCTATAGTCCATAGAGGAATTGGCTGCTTGTGAAGCCAAATATGATTTGCTATCCAATTTCTATAATCATAATGTAGTATAGGATTATCATACAAAGTGGGTTTTAATGGATGCAACAATAGATTTTTTGCTACCAAAGCATGATATTTTTCATCCCAATCATGTAAAAAAAAATCAGATGATGTATATACTCTAAGTAATACACCTGATATCATCAACCCTAATAAAGCAAAATTATATTCATTCTTAATAAAACATTTATATGTGTATATATATATTAAAACACATATAAATAGAATTAAAAAAAAATATACATAATCATTCAAAGTTATAAAAATAACATAAAAAAAGCCTTGCTTTAATAGCAAGGCTTTTCATATAATTAAAAATAATAATTAAGCATTTTTACCTTTAGCTTTTTCCATAATGTCTTTCGCTACGTTTGCAGGTACTTGAACATAATGAGAAAACTCCATTGTACTACTTGCTCTACCCGAAGTTATTGTTCTCAATTGAGTAACATATCCAAACATTTCAGATAAAGGCACATCAGCTTTGATAACTGTACCTGTAGGTTTAGTTTCTTGACCTTTAGGAAGACCTCTTCTTCTGTTCAAGTCACCAATTACAGATCCTACATATTCATCTGGAGTAATAACTTCCAATTTCATAATAGGCTCCAAAATTACAGGATTAGCTTTTTTAGCAGCTTCTTTAAATCCGTCTTTAGCACAAAGCTCAAACGCAATAGGCTTACTATCCACTGAGTGCATACTTCCATCATAAACTCTTACTTTCATAGAGTCGATATTGTATCCAGCCAAAACTCCATTGCTCATCATAGCCGTAAATCCGTCTGTGATAGGCTTCATATAGTTTTTATCGATAGCTCCTCCTACGATTCCCCACTCGAATTGTAATTTTTTCTTTCCAGATTTGAAATCATCGCTATCCAAAAATTCTTGATCGGCAGGACCTAATTCAAACTCCATATCGGCAAATAATCCAGAACCTCCAGATTGTTTTTTCAATTTTTCTCTATGAGTTACTTTCGTAGTCAAAGCCTCTTTGTAGTTTACTTGTGGAGCACCTTGATTCAACTCTACTTTAAACTCTCTTCTCATTCTATCAATGATAATCTCCAAGTGAAGCTCACCCATTCCAGAAATGATTGTTTGTCCTGTATCCTCATCATATTTAGCTCTAAATGTAGGATCCTCCTCGCTTAATTTAGCCAAAGCCATACCCATTTTCTCAAGATCTTTTTGAGATTTTGGTTCAATAGCCAAACCAATAACTGGCTCAGGGAATACCATACTTTCTAGGATAATTGGATTTTTTTCATCACAAAGAGTATCTCCTGTTTTGATATCCTTAAATCCTACCGCAGCTCCAATATCTCCAGCCTCAATAAAATCAATTTGATTTTGTTTGTTTGAGTGCATTTGGAAAATTCTTGAAATACGCTCTTTGCTATCGCTTCTTGTATTCAATACATAAGAACCAGAATCCAATCTTCCAGAATATGCTCTAAAGAAAGCTAATCTACCTACAAATGGATCGGTTGCTATTTTAAATGCCAATGCAGCAAAAGGCTCATCTACAGATGGTTTTCTCCAGATTTCTTCGTCTGTTTTTGGATTTGTACCTTTGATACCTTCTTTATCTACTGGTGAAGGCAAATATCTACATACTGCATCCAACATAAATTGTACTCCTTTGTTTTTGAAAGAAGAACCACACAACATAGGAATGATAGCAATATCAATTGCCGCTCTTCTCAATGCATTATGAATTTCATCTTCTTGAATAGTATCAGGATTGTCAAAGAATTTTTCTAACAAATTTTCATCATATTCCGCTACAGCTTCTATCAAGTATGCTCTATATTCCGCTACTTGCTCTTTCATATCTTCAGGTATAGGCACTACGTCAAAAGTAGCTCCTTGAGTATCATCGTGCCATACAATAGCTTGATTTTTAATCAAATCAACTACACCTTTGAAGTTATCTTCAGCTCCAATTGGCAATACCAAAGGCACAGCTTTTGAACCTAACATTTCTTTTACTTGATTACAAACCATCAAAAAGTCTGCACCTTGACGATCCATCTTGTTTACAAATCCCATTCTTGGAACTTTGTAATTATC
>CAZUUI010000098.1:0-6923 GCA_964622955.1 uncultured Chitinophagaceae bacterium
GTCGTTATTTTTGGATCGGTAATAGTAAAAATTGGGGTAGATGCTGTAGCTGTAGCATTGGATGCATCTGTAACAGTAACACTATAAGACTTATTGGCATCTAAAAACGCTGTAATTGTTTTTGTATTACCAAGATTTACTGTTCCCGATGCCCATTGATATGTAAAGGGTGGACAACCTCCAGTATGATTTACAGTCATAGTGATTTCATCTTGAAGACAATTCGTAGTTAACGCATTGTGAGAAATACTAGGTGAGATACTACCACTTGATAGGTTCACTCGTATTCTATTAGAATCTTTTGTACAATTATTATTGTCAGTAATTCTTACTCCTATATTAGTTGGGAAAGACGTAAAAGTTACAACAAGTGTATCCGAATTATTAGTTAATAGATTATTATTTAGAGTCCATTTATAGTTTAGAGGATTTATATAAATTTTATAATCTTCCACTTCACCAGAAGTATGTACTACACTATTAAGAGCTATAGGAGCATTACTATTCACTATACGCATAATTGTATTTCCTGGACGTGTCGCTTTCTTTATAAAAATATTACCACTTTCTGTTCTTCCACCTCTTATAGAAGACGTAATAGTATTATATACCATTTCTCCAGCATCATTAAAATAGCCATTACCATTTAAATCTATATAAACTGCAAAATAATTGTATAGATTATTAGTAGATGAACTTGTTAATGTTATTGGATAATTTTGACCAATATTAAATGTATCTACTCTATTGGCAGCAAAATTTGAGTATGATCCTGCTATACCTGTAGCGGTTCCTATTGATCCGGAAAGACTATTAATAGAAGAGGTATTGTTCAATGTTCCAATTTGAACACTTGTAATATCTGATCCATTTAAAGCATCATTAATTGTTGGAGGTACATTAAAAGATAAGGGATCTTGTGCTATTGCTCTGACATAATTTGAAGTATTGTTAATACAGCCAAATGTGTCTCCTGTTATTACTGGGATATATGCACCTGATACAATATTGTCGTTGTAATAATAACATTGTCAGGAAGTAGTATTTTCTGCACTCATTAATGCCTCACTTCTGTATGAAACTAACGCATTAGTTGGAGTTGGGACGGGGATGCTTCCCGTATATATATTTCCACCAGTTGTTGTCATTCTAACTCGAGTATTTGCTCCTCCATCAAAATTATAAACTAAAATAACACTATCTAAGGCATTTCCTGGAGATAATGTAGCAGAAATAGTTCTTGATTGAGGAATACAAGGGTTTGTAGCAGCTGTATGAGAGACTAAATTGATTGTAGCTCTTGTCAATGCGCTTCCAATGAATTCATCAGCACCTATATCTGGTTTGGTTAAATTTCTAGCAGTTAAATCAATGTCAAAAAACATGCCATTAGCTACACCACCCGCTTTAAGTTTTGATACAGCATTTGTAGTAATATGTAAGTCAGTAGCTGAAACAAAAGGTGGATTTTCAATTATACTATTATATTCTCTTTGTATTGCATCTTGCCAATTGGTAAGAGTAGTCAAAGTAGTTGTACTTGAACCTAAAACCCCAACATGTCCAGATGGAACCCAATAACTATTATTGTTTATCAACGCCGAAGCGGGCATATTTTGTGTAAAAAGAAAATGAGCAAATGTGTTTAGTCCAATATTTCTGTTTACAAATATATTGTTTTGAAGAGATGCTAAATTAGAAGCCCCATTTGTAAAAGCCAGGCCATAATTTGAGTAATTTAATGTAGTACCCTGATTAGGAACTTCATTTAATACTATTGTATTGTTTTCTATCTTTAGATTTGTAAAACCATTGCCTCCAACTCTTATTCCATAAGCGGTATTTACTGGCGGTGGATTAAATTGTGCTATATTTCTTCTAGCCACAATATCTCTTATAAAATTATTACTAATTTCAACAGATGCGCAATTTGAAGCACCACTTAGGTTAATGCCATAAACACCAAATGTTAATGCAGTATAGTTTTTTATATTTCTAATATTGTTGAATCGAATTATTGTTCCAGCGGTTCCGGTTCCCAGTTCAATTCCTTCTGCATCCGCACCATATCCTGAAACAGATGTTTGTCCAACTTGAATATCATTTCCTTCAATCAAAGCAAAAGTTCCATTTGCAATTCCTGCATTACTACAAGTGTTTGTAATGAAAATACCAGTATGTGTTACATTATTTGCATCTAAACTATTACCAATAATATTGTTTTGGATTTTTAAGGTTTCTATTTCAAAATTAGTAGTTCCAATTGCTTGGATAGCATGGGTAAATCGCAAAAATTCATTGTTAAATATAGTTGTATTACTATTCAAAAATCCAGGATTTAATATGTTGGTAGTACTTACACCTCCAATTACAATAGCGTAATTGAGTGTTGTAGGTGTAGTAACGCCATTTCTTGGGCCAATAAATACACAGTTTTGTACTTTGTTGTTCGTAGCTCCATCAGAATTTGAATTAGAACCAAACTTTATGTGCCCAATATTTGTTATCGTAGACATAGCTGAAGAAAAAGTTAGGTTCCTTGTTCCAACAGTATTTGCATCATCGCCATCTATCGTGATATTGTCAGCTCCATTAAATTCTATAATGCTTCGGTTTGTAATTCTTGTTGTACTTGCATTTACGGTTACATTACCCGACGGTTTTATAAGTATATTGTTGTAGTTTGAAAGACCCGTTCCAGAAGCATTTAATGGGATTGGGGTTGATGGTTCAGTTGTACTATTTACTATCGTTATAGTAATATTTCCTCCATGTGTTCCATTATTAATTGCAGTAAAACAACTATTTAGATTTAGGTATGTGCCATTAAGTGTGCCTATGGTTGCTACAACATTTACATTCTGTGCAAATGTACCATTTAGTGAAATTAAAAACACCAAAGTAGCTATAATGCACTTTAGTTTTAATGTTATTATGTACAAATTCTTCATAGAATTTAATTTACTTTTTTCAACTCACAAAGATACTGAAAAAAAATAAATTTAAATAAGAATTCTTGGATTTTGTGTTTTTTTAATTTTTTTGCAAAAAAACTTTTATCAAATTGATATTAAAATGATCCAAAAACAAGCGAAAAACTCCAATAAAAACTATTGAAAAGTGTATTTCTTTTGCCATAAATACTGTTTTCGAGCAATCGACTATCATCATAATATACAAACTTATACCCAACCCCTGCTTGCATTTTGCAGAATTTGGCTGGCATAAAAGCCATTTTAAATTCAGGGCTAATCGTTAAAAAAGGTTTTGTATTTATGTTCTTTCTTGTACTTCCTGAAATTAATTCTAAGTCATTGATATTGGATAGGAAAGTACCAATTTTTGAAGATAAAATAAATTGTATGGGTTTTTCGGCTAAAATCACACCTCCAAATTGCACTCCAATGTCTGAAGGAGTTATTGTCATTATTGAAGTATCAAACTTAGCGGATAATTTATAGCCTCCCATTTCATCGTAATTTGTAAAAGATGTCGTTTGACTTCCATAATACAAGCCCGCAAAATAGACTTTGTTTATAATTAGCCCGCCTCCGCCATATAACCAATTGCCTTGAAATCGGGAATTATGCATAAGATTATACTCGATATATCCGTAGCCTCCTATTCCATTGTCGTGAACTTGTGCTTCTATAGAGTTTGAAATCAGGATAGTAAAAAAAATAAAAAAGTATACTTTTTTAAGCATTATTCAGATTGTTGGTTTATTTCAATTCTATTTGAATCTATCGCTCTTTTGTCGTTAGCACTGGTGTTCCATCCTTTCCAAAACATACGTCCTTCTTTTTTGCTATCAATTCTAATTCCTTCTTTAAATTGTATCATTGTAGTATTTAAATTCATCGAAATCCAGCCTGGTTTTTTATGCGCAAAAACCGCTTTTGATTTAGATACGGCTTTGGTTTTCATTCCTTCTTTCCAGCCCAAAAATTGCATTCCCGTTTTTGAATTTGCTATCCCTGTCAAAGAATCATATTCGGATAACTCTATTTCATACCGCAACTCTTGCAACCATTGCTCTTCATTTAAAATAAAACCCAATGATTTAATACCAATCAATGAATTTTTATATTTTATTGGCTGTCCAAATATTTTTTTTTGTACGGTCTCATACGGTGGTGCAATATCAATAGTCCAAGCATAACTCTTTTTATTAAAAAAATCAAAAGCGATAGCCTCTTCATCCTCAAATCCTATCACTAAATAGGATATTTTCAATTCATAATGTGTCGCATTTTTTAAAATTGAACATTCAGCACTTCTACAATTAGATACCCAATTGGAATTTATTTTCATTCTCAAATGATTAGAGTCAAATAGAAAAGGATCTTCTATTTGAATGTCAAATAAAATTGGTAAGTCCGATTTTTCTTCCGATTTTAAATCAAAACCATTAATAATTGACTTGTATTTTTTTAGTTTTTTCAACCAATGAGGCATTTCTATTGAAATTTCTTTAGACTCAGTGAGTAATTGTGTTTCCTTGCCAGAAAGCTTGAGGCTAATTTCCCCTTCATAAAATCGCAAATATTTTGACGCTACAACGGAATAAAATATTGAGTAATAAGTACTGTCGCTTCCTAGCCCAGTAGCACTATAATAGTTACACGAAGCATTTTTTATGTCATTGATTTTTACATTACATCCTAGTCGATTGATTCTATGATTATAACTCCATAAATGATTAAATCCTCTCCAAATCAATGCTTTGTTGTAGAATTGCAATGTAGTATCTGTTTCTATATTTTGACAAATGATTGTATTCGAATAGGAAATAAAAAAAAACAGAATTAGTACTTTAATCATTTTGTAAAACTATAAAACTTATATCACTTCCACTGATTTTTTTGAAATCCAAAATGTACTATCCGATTCATTTTTAATGTAATATTGATTTTCTAGGTTTTCGAGTAATTCAATTTTCTCTCCCATTTTTATTATGCCTAATTTCTGATTCAAATTCGCATCTTTGTATCCAAAAGTTTCTGATTCTGTAATAATAGCTTCATTTCTATTATTCAAAATTGATTTTTTTGAATAAATTATGATAATAATTGCTATACTAAAAGTAAGAAAAGTATAAAAGAGCCTTTGAGATTGAAATTTTCCGTTTATTTTTTTAATTAAATAAAATAAAATTGCAAGCATTATAAAAATCAAGCACATTATCTGCCATCCAAAAGTTGAAAATAAATCTAGAAGCGAAAGCCACCAATTTACAAAAAACAATTGATTGTTTTCATTGGATAAATTCAGCTTAGCGCGCGCTATTTTTAGGTTTAGTTGCGCTTTTTCATTGTTATAATTTTGTTTTACCGCTTTTTCAAAATACAAAATGGCTTTTCCCCATTCTTTTTGACTGGCATAAGCACTACCAATATTATTAAAAAGCAATGATTTATCTAATGATTCGTCTTTGGTGTGTTGATTCCAAATAGAAATGGCTTGCGAATAATTTTCTTGTTTGAATGCTTTTTCGGCATCTTGAAGCGATTGTGAATTTCCAAAGAAATAAAAACAACTCCAAACAATTAGTATCGTGTATTTTCTCATCGTCTTATTTTTTAGTTTTTCCAATTTCTTTTTCCAAATTTGTCAAAATTGATAACGTTTCTTCATAGCTCTGCTTCATATTTTCGGAACCAAAACTTGAGTATAATCCCATTTCACAAGAATCCAAAACTGCTATTAATTGCTGCGACAAGGATTCGGATACGCCCACAAAACTCAATCGTTCTTGAATATTTTCACGGTTCAATTCAGACGTTTCTATCTGCAATTTATGAGCTAAATAATTCCAAATACAACGAGTGGTTTCATTGTAGAATGCAATTTTGTCGTTTTTGTCCAATTCAATTTTTGCCGCTTTCATTTGTTTTTGAAGCATTGCGGCTATCTTTTTATCGTCGGCAAATCGTGAGGATGTTCCCGAGGAAATTCTTTTGTATATTTCATAAACTACTACTAATAGCAATGGAATTAAACACCAAAGCCAAAACATATCGAGCGGTGCATTGTAATTTGTGATAGCTGCTGCGGAGTCAATTTTCCCAATTTTTTGTTTTGCCAAGTTATTTCCATCAAAAGTTTTGCTATTGCCTTTACGTTTGGTTGGAGAGCCAGTAATTTCTAGCTCCGTAGGATCGGCTTTGAGGGTTACATACGTTTTTTTTGTCAAATCAAAATATGTGAATTCAAAAGGAGGTGTTTTGTACTTGCCGGGGTTGTGCGGTATGGCTACAAAATTCCAGATTTTACTGCCATTATATACGGGTAGGGGATTGTAATTCTCTTTTAGAGTAGGTTCAAATACTTCAAAATCATCGTCCCAATCCATTTTTGGGTTTTCGATCAAAGGCAAATTCCCTTTTCCTTGAACTTCTATTTTATATTCCAAGGTCTCATCGGTCTTCAAATTTTTCTTATTGGTATAGGCATTCATCGTGAAATTTCCTACAGCGCCTCCAAACGATTTTGGGGCATTTTCGGGTAAGGGAATTACTTGAATTTTTACACTTCCCGATGTGAAATTATAAGGGATTTGTTTATATTCTATCGAATTAAATGTACCGCGCATCATATCTTCCATTTGCATTTCCATCAATTCAAATAAATCTCTCGGTTGTCTTCTGTTTCGTTGCGCAGGTTTGGACTGTACAGGCACCAACGCTATGGTTTTCATATTCAACGGCGTTATCTCCAATGTGCCCGTTTTGGTCGGAAAAAGTATTATTTTTTTAATTTCTACACTTACGAATTCTTTGCCATTGATGACTTCTCGTTTCATTTCAGGCTTTTCGGGCATTTTGATATCCTGACTCCAAAATCCATTGAAATTAGGAACTTTTTCAGCTTCAAATCCCGTGCTGTTTACTGCGGTATAAATTCTCACCGATGCTGTCAAT
>CAZUUI010000098.1:6933-7613 GCA_964622955.1 uncultured Chitinophagaceae bacterium
GGATTTATCTACAATGATTCGTGCAAAAATATCTTTTTTCAAATCAATTTTAGAAGCATCGGTATAGACACCTGGAGGCGCACTTTGAGGGGCTTGCTGTCCTCTTCCCGGATTTGAAAAAGGGTCAAAAGGATCGTAAAAGGGATCAAAAGGATTGCCTTGTACTTGCTGTTGTCTGGGCATAGAGCCCGCTTTCACTACTTCTATCTCTATAGGCTGACTTTCTACTACTTGCCCCGATGCGAGCACAAAACCCATTTTAGGAAAAATCTGTTTTCCTAATTTTTTACTTGTGAAAAAATAGGTAAACGAAGTAGAATTGGAACGATTCATTTGTCCATTAACGATCGAAACATTGGAACTGCGACCTATTTGAGGGCCTCCCAAAAGCTGAAATGCACCAAAATTGGGTGTTTTGATATCTTTTACTTCTACATTTTTTGCTTCAAATACAATGACAAGCTCCTCGCCAGCTTCAATTTTTTTTGAACTCAATTGCATCGAAATTCCTTGTGAAAATAAGGATTGATATCCAATCGTTACGAGTATTAATAAGAAAATTTGTTTTATCGTCATGCCAAAAATCAATTTTTTGAGGTGCAAAAATCTATAAAAAAAATCGAAAAAAAAATATTTTTAAGAATTATTAATTAAGTTTTAGTTTATTTGTATTTCTAAAT
>CAZUUI010000099.1:0-7446 GCA_964622955.1 uncultured Chitinophagaceae bacterium
TGCTGGGATATGCGAGTTATTTGGGTATAGAAGCGCAGCATATCGCTAATATGGCTGATGATATTGCGGCTATGTCTTTGGATGCGTTTGATGGTAGAATTGAGCCTTTTGACGAAGCGATACATCGTGTAAGACCGCATCAAGGGCAAGTGAATACGGCTCGTTTTTTTAGAGAAGCTATGCAAGGCAGTCAGATAATAGCACAACCCAAAGTGCATGTGCAAGATCCTTATTCTTTCCGTTGTATTCCGCAGGTTCATGGTGCTTCAAAAGATGCGTTGCATTATTTCTTAAATGTAATTGAAACAGAAATCAACTCTGTAACGGACAATCCCAATGTTTTTGCAGAAGAGGATAAAGTTATTTCGGGTGGAAATTTCCACGGTCAACCGTTGGCGTTGGCGTTGGATTTTTTGGCGATAGCACTTGCCGAATGGGGCAATATCAGTGAACGTAGAACTTATTTATTGTTATCGGGACAGCGTGGACTCCCTACCTATTTGGTAGCCAATCCAGGACTCAATAGCGGACTGATGATAGCACAATATACTGCGGCGTCGTTGGTATCGCAGAACAAACAATATGCTACTCCAGCTTCGATTGATAGTATCGTGAGCAGCAATGGACAAGAAGATCACGTAAGTATGGGCGCTAATGCCGCTACCAAATGTTTGGAAATATTATGGAATGTGCAGAACATATTGAGTATAGAGGCGTTGAGTGCGGCTCAGGCGTTGGATTTTAGAAGGCCTTTGACGTCTAGTGAAAAGGTAGAACATTTTTATAAAAATATTCGAGAAAAAGTTTCGTTTATAGATACCGACGTTATTGTTTCGGACAAAATTCGTCAGGTAAATTCATTATTGTTTCAAGCATAGTTTAAAAAATTATATCTATGAAAAAAGGATTATTAATAGCGGTTTTACTGGTTTTTGTACATAAAACATACAGCCAAATTGTATTTTTCAAAGGAACTTTTGAAGATAAAAAAGCACAAGCGAAAAAAGACAAAAAACAACTTTTTGTGGATTGCTATACCACCTGGTGTGGCCCTTGTAAAATGCTAGACCGAAATGTTTTTTCTAATCCCGATTTAGGGAAATTTATCAATGAAAATTATATTCCATTGAAATTAGATATGGAACGTGAAGGCGCTCCACAATCCGAGGCTTATCGTATCAGTTCCTATCCCACAATGCTGGTTTTGGATGCCGAAGGCAATGAAAAATCAAGAATAATAGGCTATAGAGATGCTTCGCAGCTGATGCAAATGCTCAATAGCCGAGCCCAACAAGCCACAAGCGAAATGGTGCAAGTATATAAGCAAAAATACGATGGCGGACAGCGCGATATGACCTTTTTAAAAACTTATATCGATGAATTGGCAAAAGCAAATCGTTCGTTTGAAATGCCTTTTAATGATTATTTGGATCAAAAAAAAGAGGCTTTCACTAAGGATGAGTTAAAATGGATTTTTGATATTTCTAATTATTACAATGCTACTTCTACCCGAATTCTAATGACCGAAAAAGTAAAAGTAATAGAAGTGGTGGGCAAAGAGTCGTATCAGTCAAAAATGGAAGCTATTGTACTGGAATCGGGCTATCAAGCGGGCAAAATGAACGATAAAACTACGCTAGAAGATTTGATTAATTTTTGCAAACAAAGCAATCCCGGAAAATCTAGAAAATGGGAAGCCTTGGCACATTTGGGATATGCCGAAGCTAGCAAGAATTATGAACAATATGCGGAGAAAGCATACTATTTATTCAATAATTTTGAATATGGGAATGCCACAAAATTTGCTGTTACAATTCGTGAAAATTGCACTTCGGAAAATTGTAAAAAAATAATTGAAAAACTGGAGAAGAAAAAATAACTCTCTAATCTACATTTTCCCAAATCAAGAAATTTCTATCAAATAGATTTTCTATTTTGAGTGTATGCTGGAAGTAAAAAGTCAATGTTTTTGGTTCAAAATCTTCAAATAAAGGCTCTGCGTTGTGTGCTTCTGCTGCATCGTTGAGCGTATTTAAGAAAATATCGTGCATTTCTACCTCTTCTTCGGATAATAAACTCGAAGTGTTTTTGAAAATAATTTCCACTTCTTTTTCTTTTATCCATGACAAATCCGCCAAATTGTCGAATAAAGCATCCAAATTATCACCAAATTCCGTGTCAAAATCAAGGAGTTTGCTCAGATTGGCATAAAAAGTTTCAAAATTTTGATTTTCCTTGCCATCAATTTCAATAGTTTTTTTAGCAACTTGTTTTTGAGGCAAATTTTCAATCTTGTTGAAGATGAAGAACGTTGGTTTCATTAAGAGTTTATTTGATTTTTATAAATGATTTATAATGATTTGAGGTATAGTATGCGTGATGGTCGTCCGAAGTTATAAGTCTTTCTGCGCCTCTGTTTTTGCCAGCTTCTTTTTTATGAACGTCCCATTCTTGATAGTTGATTTTTATGCCTTTGCTATTTATTTTTGGCAGTATTTGTTCTCTGTTTTGAAACCTTCTGCCTCCTACATAGCCTTGTGGCGCATCGTGGTGCTCTTCTACAAAAGCCAAAACCTCCATAACATAGTCTGGCGCTTTGCCCGAAGGAATGTCTTGGGATTCCCGATAGTTTTCATCATTTCGGGAAGAAAAATGCTTGTTTTCGTTTTGAGATTCTTGATAATAATGTTCTTTTTCGGGTTTATCTTCTACATAAGAAGTATGCTCGGGCTTTGATTCATACGATTTTTCAATATGTGAAATTTCGGCGCTTTGTTCATTTTTTTCAAATCGGTCTTCAATCTTAATGTCTTTTGTATGAACAAAATAGCTCATTCCCCAGCCTACAATAAAAGTAAGCAATAGACCTAAAATATATTTATTTTTATTCTCAAACATTCAAATTGTTTTCTGCAAATTTACTGAAAAAAAATTAGAAATTAAAAATCTGTTTTTAATGTTTTAAATCCTGTTTTAGCTACAATGTTCAAAAATTTTCGAGTGAATTTTGGGTTTTTTGAAAATGCGAATTCAACCTTTTGATTTTCAATAGTATTATTAGCTAATGTTCCTGTAATCCATGCTGTAATATAGAAATTTTCTACTTTGATAGCTTCTACTTCTTTTGAAATATTTTTAAATAAATAGTACCCGTTTTTAAAAGGGCAGCAAGTTCCTGAAAATGCTTTTAGATAAGCATTGTTATATATCTGTATAGACTCTTCTTGAAGGGGTTTTGCTATTTTTTTTAATGTTTGTTTTACAAACCACACGGCTTTAAGCTCATTGAGCAAGAGCATTTTTTTCTTTAATTTTTCAGCATTTTTTATGGAAGTGCAATACATAAATGGAATATCGGATTGTACAAAATCGTTTTGTTTTAGAATTTTAAAATGAAACAATCCTTGTTCATCTTTTTCTAGTGTGAGAATAATGGGATATTCAATCTCTTTAAACGGTTTGCTATATTTTGGTTTTAAAACTTGAACTTCTTGAAGGACCTTCATTTCTGCCTTAAATGAAGGGTGAATATAATCTACATGAATATATTTCGTTTCTTCTACAAGTTTTTGATATTTCACATCTTTTTTCTTAAATGCATCTAAGATTTGAAAAATCCCTTTTTTCAGATTTTGTGCATGATATATATCCAAGATTTCATTTTCCTCTGAATAAAAATAGATTATTCCAGGCTGAGATTTTATATTTTGTGGATGATCTTGCCAATGCGAAGGCCATTCAAATTCATGATTTTGGGCCTTAAGTTCATTTGAAATGAAATCAAAATCGGATAATTTCAATAAATGATGAAACAAATGCGTAGTAGCCAATGCATCCGCCTGCGCTCGATGGGCATTTTCGTGCGAGATATTTAAATAGTCGCAGAGATTGCCAAGGCTGTATGAACTTAAATTTGGAATTGTCTTTTTTGCAGCTTTTACGGTACAAAATTTGGCATTGGGAAGCGAAAGTCCGTGATCCAAAAATTCTTTTTGAAGCATTTGAAAATCAAAATCGGCATTATGCGCTACAATAATTTTATCTTTTAAAATTTCAGAAACTTTTTCTGCTATTTCTTTGAAAGGTGCTTCATTAGAAACCATTTCATTCGTAATTCCCGTCAATTTTATTACAAAAGGGTCTATTTTTTTTTCGGGATTTACCAATGAGGAAAACTCTGATTTTATTTCTTTTCCGTCGGTGACAAATATTGATATATCGGTAATTTTAGAGTCTGAAGGTCTTCCTCCAGTAGTCTCTACATCCAGAACGGCAAAAAGTGTATTATGAAGATTATTTGTCAACTAATATTTTTTATAAGAATGCAAACCTAAACAAATTTTGAAAAAGAACCGAAAAATATTATCATTAAATTTAAAAAATCCTATTATTATTGCATTTTATATCCTTAAATTACCCTCAAATAATGACGCCGCAAATATTAAAAGAAATTGCAAATACTTATGGTACACCCGTTTATGTATATCATAGACAAAAGATTGAAGAAAAATATAGCACACTCACTCAAGCTTTTAAAGGACAAGACGTAAAGTTTTTTTATGCGTGTAAGGCGTTGAGCAATTTGAATATTCTGAAAATTGTCAAAAAAATGGGTGCGGGATTGGACACCGTTTCTATCAATGAAGTTTTGCTTGGATTAAAAGCGGGATTTGAACCACACGAAATATTGTATACGCCTAATTGTGTAAATTTTGAAGAAATAAAACAGGCGGTAGCGCTCAATGTACATATAAATATTGATAATATCAGTATTTTGGAACAATTTGGGAATTTGTATGGCAATACCTATCCAATAATGATTCGTTTCAATCCACATATTCTTGCGGGTGGGAATTATAATATTTCTACAGGTCATATCGACAGCAAATTTGGTATTTCTATACATCAATTGCGCCATGTAATTAGAATAGTAAAAACTTTGAATATTAATGTGGAAGGGCTTCACATGCATACAGGGAGCGAAATCAAGGATATTGAGGTGTTTTTGCAGGGATTGGATGTAATGCTTAATATTGTAGATCAATTTTCGGGGATAAAATATTTGGATTTGGGAAGTGGGTTCAAAGTGCCTTACAAGCCAGAAGATAAAGAAACGGATGTAACGCTTTTAGCCAATAAATTAAAAGAAAAATTGGCGGAATATAAAGCCGAATCGGGAAATAATCTTGAAATATGGTTTGAACCAGGAAAATATTTGGTGAGTGAAAGTGGCGTTTTTATAGCACAAGCTAATGTAATTAAACCAACTCCAGCCACCGTATTTGTGGGAATCAATAGTGGATTCAATCATTTGATACGTCCAATGTTTTATAATTCGTATCATCATATAGAGAATATTTCCAACCCGAAAGGAACGGAAAGAATTTATACAATTGTAGGAAATTTGTGCGAAACCGATACCTTTGCTTGGGATCGTATGCTCAATGAAGTGAATGAAGGCGATTTAATTCTGTTTAGAAATGCAGGCGCATATTGTTTTGAGATGAGCATGAATTATAATTCTAGAACAAAACCCGCGGAAGTGCTAGTAGATAACGATAAGATAATATTGATACGAAAGGCAGAAACCGTAGAGGATTTACAGAAAAATGTATTAGAGATAGAAGATATTATCTAAAAACGAAATAGATATATTAAATTTGCACTTAAATTATAAAAAGATGAATACGGCTGAATTAGAAAAAGTATCGTTGAAAGTAAGAGAACATATTATTAAAATGAGTACCGATGGGGGCTGTTTTATTGGCGCTTCATTGTCTTGTACCGATTTATTGGTATATTTATACAAATCATTTTTGAATATCAATAAAGACAATTTTCAAGATCCAAATAGAGATTATCTTTTTTTGAGCAAAGGGCATGATGTACCTGCTTTGTATGGTCTGTTTGTAGAATTGGGCTGGATGGAAGCGGATAGATTAAAAAATCATTTAAAATCAAATGATGATATTTATTGGCATCCCAATAGAAAGATAGATGGTATTGAGTTTCATTCGGGATCACTTGGGCATTTGCCTGCGGTATCGTTAGGTGTAGCGTATGATTGCAAATCTAAAGGGCAAAATAATCGTATAATTTGTATTGTAGGAGATGGCGAGTGTAATGAAGGTTCGGTATGGGAAACCTTGTTGGTGGCTTCTGCAAAAAAAATGAATAATTTGACTATTGTAGTAGATAGAAATCATTTTCAAGCCAATATGGCTACTGAAGATTTGATTCCTTTGGAGCCGTTTGAAGATAAGTTTAAAGCTTTTGGGGCAGAGGTGAGAAGAATCGATGGTCATAATTTTGAACAATTACATCAAACCTTTTCGGCATTGCCATTTAGTAGTGAAAAACCGAGTGTAATTATCTGCGATACGGTTCGTGGAAAAGGACTTCCTAGTATAGAAGCTCGTGCCGACAGATGGTTCTGTAATTTTTCAAGTGAAGAAATTGATTCGTTGCTGAAAGAACTTCATGGTGACGCTACTACGGAGCTAACTTCAGAAATTTTGACCGTTCGTTAAAAAAAAATTCCCATTAAAATCTGTAGATTACTTTTGGCATAGTTTTTGATTTTAGTTTTATAAATTCATTTAATTAGAACTAAAAATATGAAGTCTTTCAACATTATGTCAAAATATCTATTTATCTTGATCCTTTTGGTGTTTTCAAGAGATATTTTTGCTCAAGTAAAAATTGGTAACAATCCAAAAGTAATGCTTCCAGGAGCATTGTTAGAGCTTGAGCATGATTCCAAAGCATTGGTAATCACTAGAGTAACTACAACTCAAATGAATGCGATACAAGCCAATGAAGGTATGCTTGTGTATAATATTACTGATAGTTGTATCTATCAGCGAACATCAACTACATGGAAAAGCTTATGTTCAGCAGCAAATATTAACGCTCAAAATCTTACAAATGGTAGAGGAATAATCGTAATGGATGGGACGGGCGCTGTTTTAAGAGCTACATCATTAAGAATTGATAGCAGCGAAATAGCAAAAATGATGGGCGAACGTCCTATAATAGATACATTAGCTAAATTAATTGGAAGAGCTCCTTTAAGAGATAGTGTTGTAAAATTAATGAAAGATTCTATTTCTACAATCATTCAAAATGGAAATGTAACCGGAAAAGATGCCGTAGGAAGTGAAATAATTAAAATTAACGGAGGTACAGGCGCTGTATTAAAATCGATGAATATCACAGTTGATACGGCAAAAATGATGACATTGATTTCAAATAATATTAATAAATCTCCACTTAAAGATTCTTTGGGTTCTACTATCAACAATATTATTAATAATAATGGTGTAACAGGAAAAAATATGACTAGCGGAAGTCTTGTAACACTTTCTGGAACTCCAACAGGTTCTTTATTGAAAGATGTAAATATTGATATTAATACTACTAAAATGAAAGATAGTATTGCTTCAT
>CAZUUI010000100.1:0-7416 GCA_964622955.1 uncultured Chitinophagaceae bacterium
CAATTTTAATTGTCCTATTTGCTTGTTATAACGGCATTTACCACTCTAAACTTTCAAAATAGTTTGGACTATTTTGAAAGTAAGATTGGTATTACATTCCTACTTTGTACCAGTCTGTACCGTCGCTTATAATTGTAACCGTATTGCCATACTGAGAACCAAGACCTTCTGGATATTCGTACACGGTCATTTTGCTATTAATAACTGTGTGAGTAATATTAGACACATCGCCTTCGTATACAACAGGAACAGATAATGTAATAGAAACATTTGAAGCCGATTTTGCATAATTCATAAAACGAATTTCTTTTCCTTTGCAAGTACTTGCTGCAGGAATAGTAAACGTAGTATTGGCTGTACCATTAAATATAACAGCATCTAACGTGTCGCTAACAGTATAAGATGTAGCGGCTGTAATAGCAATATTTAATTTTCTCAATTCTGGAACGGATATTTTTTTAACAATACCTGTAGCACCACTTGACATTAAAACGCTATCCGATGTAGTAGCTTTGCTCAATCCTGAAATAGCCAATGTATTTGTAGAAGAAGTAGTAATTGTAGTAGCTCTATCCAAAGTGCCTCCCAAAACAACACTATCACCCGAAATACTTGTTCCATTTTTTGCTAAGTTTTTGTAGCCTTTGATAGATACGCTGTCGCCGCCTTTGCTCAATCTAATAATAGAATCACCGCTCATAGATAATTTTTGAATCTCATTTGTAGAATCAATATCTTTATCTGCTGTAATGTGCGTATTAATTAACGTTCTCAAACTTGATGCAGTATCGATGATTGCTTGTTTATTTGTATTAATTCTATTGCTCAATGATGTAGTATCAATAATTAAGCTAGAAAGATTTACACTATCACCGCCTTTGCTCAATTTTACAATATTATTTGAAAAAGTCAATTTTTGAATCTCATTTGTAGAATCGATATCTTTATCGGCTGTAATGTGCGTATTTACATACGTTCTTAAACTTGTAGCGGTATCAATGATTGCTTGTTTGTTTGTATTGATTTTGGTAGTCAATGCAGTAGCCGTATCGATAATTGCTTGCTTATTTGTATTAATTCTATTGCTCAATGATGTAGTGTCAATGATTAAGCTTGCTAAATTAACACTATCACCGCCTTTGCTCAATTTCACAATATTATTTGAAAAAGTCAATTTTTGAATCTCATTTGTAGAGTCTTTATCCAAATCTAAATTAGCGTCTGACATTTTTTGCCATTTTGCGCCATCCCACACATAAAGTCCTTCAGCCAAAGTTCCACCTTTTGCATAAACCACCAATCCAGTAGCTGGACCAAGAATTGTAGCCACGTCCGTAGTAGAATTCAAAGGCACTCTTGGCAATAACAAACCTTTTGCTTTGCCAGCAGTTTGATTTACATCTACCTGAAACATAGCACTAGAATCAATGGATTTAGGATTAATCCCCACTTTCATTTGAGAATAACCTTTAAACGACATAAAGATTAGAAGTAATAATACAACTTTTTTCATTTCAATATTTTTTATTGAAATAGAATCAATTTCTATGCCAAAATTGATTTTTGGGAACTATTGGTATATTATAAACTTGAAGTTATTATCAAAAATATCACTGTTTTTATTTAAAATCTCTGCTAATTCCATATTTTTTTTTATGAAATACGAGCTAAAATTTTCTTTTCTTTCTATTAGATAATTGTTTTCAAAAACTTTACTTTTAATCTTTGTAATAGCTTGTAAATCAACTTCGTTTTTTCTTTTCTGGGCAGCAATGGCTTTTTGCTGTATATGTTTTAGTGACTTAAAAAATTGATTTTTTTCGCCATCAATTGTTGCGGCTAACGTCTTATCAATTTTTATAATATTTTGTTTTAAATTTTCAAATATATCCGCTCCTTTTTGTGTAGCAATTTCAATTTCTGTACTAAAATTGAACTCTTTTAGTGCAAATTTTTTGAATAATGTTTCATTATCTTCAAAAAAATCTATGTTTGTAAATCCAAATTCGACCCATTTTGTGTAGGATTTTATATCTAAAATAGAAAAAATATCGCGCATCATTACTACCGGAAAATCAACTTTGGCATCGTCAAAAATAGCTTTTTGCTGAAGCCAATACGCTACTTCTGCTCCACCACCAATTACAGCTACCGCTGGCAATACCGTCTGTTGCATCAAAGGGCGCAACATCACATTGGGACTCAAGAGTGTAGGATTTTGTTGCCACAAACTCATATTTTCTTGACTAAACGAATCAATACGAATTCGTTCCCCATTTTTATATTCAAATAGGTTAATATCTCTTGGCGGAGCTTGAACTTTGTAGTGATCATTTAAAAACGAAATAGCTGAATGTGTGGTATTTTTTACCCATTTTTCTTCCAATTCCTTTTTGAATAATGGAAACATTTCCGCTTTAACACCTTCTGTAGCAATATCTAAAACGACTAGGCCTTGACTTCCAAACAAATTGTTTAACAAAATTTTTGTAGCGTGAGCCAATGTATGTCCTTTTTTATATGCAGAAATAAAATTACTCTTTAGTGACTGTGCCTCGGGGCTATCACCCAATTTTTCAATAAATGATTCGAGTAACAAAACCAAAGAATCGTCCACTATCATTTTCCCTACAGGACCTTTTTGATTGGTTTGCCACTCAAACTTTTGATTGAAAAGATAAGTATGCAAAAGTTCTTCTTTATCGTGGTCTTCGGCTCCTAATACAAATATAGGAACATACGTATGTTCTTGTTGTATTGAATTCAATTTATTTGCTGTAGCGATAATAGAAGCTGCTTTTGAAAAAATATAAAACGGCCCAAGAAATAAATTAGGTTGATGTGCAGTAACTATAGCTAGTGCGTTGTCTTTAAGCTTATCAATTTGAGTTTGGAGTAAATCTGAAATTTCAATATTTTCATAATTTTCATCAATAATTGAAGTTAAAAGTGCTCTATTTTGAAATTGTGCTTTTTTTGATATACTTGCTTCAAGAATGCCCTCTATGCTTGGTTCAAACTTGTACAAGTTTTTTAATTTTTCAGTATTGAAAAAATAATCTTTTATAAGCTGATTGAAAAATGGGAGTTTTTCAATTGATACTTTTTCTATTTTTGATGCTACTTTTTCCAAAAACAAAACTATTTAATATAAAAGTCAAAAGGCATTTTTGCCTGAATTCCACTTACTTTTTGTGCTTTTTCAATAGATTTATACACCTCATAATTTTCGCCTAATTTAGTCTTCATCCATTTTTCTAGCATCAAATCCAATTGCACTCCAAAATTATATTTGTTTTTTAATGTTTCAAAAAAATCGGGTTGCTTATTTACAACTGCATATTCTGCATTGCATTTTGCCAATTTTGAAGCTTCAAGAATGGCATCATTCATTGTTCCAATTTCGTCCACCAATCCAACTTCTTTCGCTTTGGTACCACTCCACACTCTACCTTGAGCTATATTTTCTACGGCATCCATACTCATTTTTCTGCTTTTTGCCACTACAGATTTAAAAGTATTGTATACTCTTTCCGTTTCTAGCTGAATTTTTGATGCTTCGGCACTTTCCAGGGGTTTGTTCATTGTCATTACGGCGTGGTCATTGAGCTCTACTTCATCATACGTGATGCCAAGCTTATTTTCCATAAATTTTTTAACATTTGGAATAATGCTAAAAACGCCTATAGAACCTGTAATTGTATTCTTTTCAGCATAAATTTTGGACCCACACGAAGCAATATAATAACCTCCTGAAGCCGCTACATTACCCATAGAAACCACTACCGGTTTTTTCATTTTCAATTGTTCTATCTCTCTTAAAATTACAGCTGATGCCAATGCACTTCCACCAGGAGAATTAATGCGTAAAACTACCGCTTTTACGTCATCATTTTCTTTGATTTTTCTCAAATCACGAATCATTGTTTTGGATCCAATACTACCTTCGGTTCCCTTTCCATCAATAATATCCCCTTCTGCTATGTATACTGCCACAGGAGCTTCTTCCTTGTCCTCCATTTCGCTTTGAATATAATCTGATATCAATGCTACATTTATCTTTTGTTCGTTTGGCAAATTACATTTTTTCTTTATTAATTTTTCTACCTCATCTACATAGTATATGCCGTCTATCATCTTATTTTTCAGCGCATCTTCGGGTGTCATTAGTTCTAATTGATTGATTTTTTGATCCAAACTCGACACATCTATTTTTCGGCTTTTGGCTATATCTTCAAGAACATTTTTCTTAAAATCGGCCATAAAAGCTCTAACTTGCTCTTTATTTTCTTCGGTCATTTTTGTAAATCGATAGGGTTCGGTAGCACTTTTGAATTTTCCTGCATAGAATATTTGTGGCTCAATTTCTAATCGATCAATGGTATTTTTGAAAAAAGTTAGTTGTGCGCCAAATCCCCTCATATCCATTCCTCCGTGTGGATTTAGATAAATATTGTCGCAAGCTGTGGCTAAATAATACATTTTTTGAGAACTCAATTCACCATAAGCAAAAGTAGGTTTATTGGATTTTTTGAATGACATAATAGCGTTGCGAATTAAGTCCAACTGTTGATAGGATAAATTTCCCATTACATTAAGGTCTACAATCAAGCCTTTTATCTTGGAATCATCTGCTGCTTTTAGGATAGATTCCGTTATTTGATGGAGTCCAATCTTATTGTCATCATCCGAAAGAAATGGATTTTGTTCTCCAGCAGGAAGTTCTGTAACCTCCACAGGAAGACTAATTTTCAAAATTGAATTAGAAACTATGATATTAGAATCCTTATCTTGGCTCAAAGCCAATCCTGCTATACCCAGTATAAAAAGGATGAAGAATAGTCCAAAAAAGATAGCATTTCCTATCAGAACAGCTAGAAGTTGTTTTACAAATTGTCTCATCGGTAATTGAATTTATGCAAATATAAATGTTTTAGAATTATTTTATAAAATTGATCCAAAATTAAATTGGCACAAAGATAGTAGCAATAGCTTTTTCATTTTCTAATTCCAAGGAAAATCTGCCTTCAACATTATTTTTGCTATAAAGTTTAAGACGTTCTTTAATTACTTTAATAGCTGTAGACTTATGCTTTTTTGTACTAACAATTGATGAATCATACGAATTTTCTATTTTTACAATCAGAAAATCTTTTTCAATGTTCACTTGGATTAAAATTTGATTTTGATCTTTGTCATTACTGTATTTTATAGCATTTTCTATCAAAGGTTGAATCAACATAGTAGGAATGTATATTTCTTCAATGCTCTCTTCTTTCAGGTCAATATTCCACAATACTTCAAACTTATTTTTAAAACGAATTTCTTCCAGATTAATATATTTTTTTAGAAAATCGATCTCATCCTCCAAATTTATCATTTCATTTCTGGACTGTTCCAGCATATTTCTCAATAAATTGCTAAAATTAGAAATATAATCCAGCGAGGCATCTTTTTCATTATCGAGTAATAAATTTTGGATAGTTTGCATAGAATTAAATACGAAGTGTGGATTCATTTGATTTTGAAGCGAATTCAAGGTAGAACGATTTAATTTGGCTAACAGTATAGCAGATTGTCTCCTCTTATCCAAAACATAATAAAAGATTCCTAAAACGATTGCCACTATCAATACCCCAAACCACCACGTTTTGTAAAAAGGTGGACTTATTTCAAAAGATAATTTTTTAATTTTACTTTTTACATAAGGATAATCTATATCATAACTTAATAATTCCAGTCTATAATCTCCTGAGCTTAAAGAGACTAGGTCTATTTGCTCATTATTAATTACTTGCGAAAAGACAACAACATCATCTTTAAATAACTTTACAGATGTTCTTAATCGTTCTCTTCGTTCAAAATAAATTGGAGAAATTTCTAGCTTTAAAGAGTTTTCATCAAACTTAAGTTTTAAAGGTTTTGACACATCCACCAATTTATTATTAACGTATAAATTCTTGAAATGCAATGGAATCTCTTGTTTTTCTGGCGTCAAAAATCTGTTTAGAATTTTATTAAGACCTTTTTTATTCGCTACATAGATAGCGCTATCTTCAAAATCAATGTCATTAATTTCATTGGAATTGAGTCCGTCTATCTCTAGAAAATGATTAATGACATTTACATTTAATTTTTTGTTTTTAAACGAATATTTTACATTATTCAATCCATCCGATGTCACTATCCACAATGAGCTATCGATAGGGTCAATTTTCACTTTTTTACAGTCGGTGCTTGTCAAATAGTTTTTGTCTGTTAGCACAGAATAGTTAAAATTGGAATCCATTATAATAAGGCCAATATTTGAAGCCATAATCATATTCCCGTTGGCATCTTCTATAAATTCATTTATAAAAACGTTTTTTGTTTCTTTGAATGTGATTTTTTTAGACCTCAAATTTCCATTTGTAAAATCATTAATCACAAACACTCCATCTAAACTTGTATACCATAATTTATTTTTTGAATCAATAAAAGTAGCATAAATTCTATCTCCAAATAATCTTTCATACTTTTTCCCAATCTTTCTCATAAGTCCTACGTGGGTTGAAAGAAGATAAATAGAATCTTTTATATAAAAATATTTACCTACGACAGAACTTGGTAAATTATAGAAATTTATATACTGATTTGTTTTATCTAGGTCTATTTTTGTAATATTGTTATTTATATAGTTATACTGAATAAGTTTGTTAGAAAATAAAAAGAAAAAATTATTTCCCCTCTCGACATTATTGTAAAAAATAATTTTTTTGTCATTATAATTATAAACCTTATTATTTATCCAAAAGTTATTGTCTTCATCTAATTTGAATAGAAATTCTTTTTTAACAATAATTGACTTTATACCTTTACTATTAATATTTAAAATATTTCCGTTTGTATATAAACCAACTTTATTATTTGCTAACAAAAAGCTTAAATTTTTGGAAATAACTTCTACTCTATTTATTCCACTTCCTATTAAATAATTATTATAAAACAATCCTTTCTGAAATTTAAAGTAACCATTTCTAAAGCAATACATTGTGTCCATATTTTCTATTGTGTCAACAATATTTTTTAATCTGTCTATCCGTATTGTTTTATTATTTATACCATATATATATCTGTAATCTTTATAAAAAAGAGAGAAGCTATCTTTTGTGAATTTTGGGAAGAAATACTTGTTTTTAGATTTTTCTATTAAATAATGTACATAATAAATTTTATTATTAAAATCAAGCATTATTTCAGGGGTATTTATCTTTTCAATATAAATATCTTTCTTTAATAAAAGATCTAAATACTTAAATTCAAGCTGATCTGAGAAATAATACAATTTATTTTCTCTTAAAATCAAATCCGAATTTAAATTTACATTTATCTTTTCCAAATACTTAACACTACTTGCATTATAAATTTTTTTATCTT